>DATBUG010000156.1:0-1556 GCA_036516315.1 Citricoccus sp. | reverse complement strand
GGAGCTGGCGCGCCTGGCCGTGCTCTCCGCCACCGGCAACCGTTCCCGGCTGGTCCTGGACATCGCCGGGCACCGCGCGCGGCGCGCCACCGAGCTGGAGGCCATGGCCCGCGACGCCGTGGACCAGGTCCGCCAGTCCGGCGAGCCCGTGCACCTGAGGCCGATGGGTGCGTACGAGCGCAAGATCGTCCATGACGTCATCGCCGAGGCCGGCCTTGTCAGTGAGTCGGAGGGCGAGGGCGCCCGACGGCACGTGGTGGTCTCCGCCCGTGACTGAGGCCCCCGTCCCCGCACCGCAGAGCCCGCCCGAGCTGGATGGCCCCTCGCTCGCGGCCGCCGAGGAACTGTTCGGTGAGAACCTGGAGCTGGCACGCCGGTACGTGGAGCACCTGGCCTCCACGGGCATCGAATGGGGGCTGCTCGGTCCCCGCGAGGTGCCCCGGCTGTGGGAACGGCACGTCCTGAACTGCGCCGTGGTCGGCGACCTGCTTCCCGAGGGCGCCCTTGTGGCCGACGTCGGGTCCGGCGCCGGGCTGCCCGGCATCGCGCTGGCCCTGGCCCGGCCGGACTGCCAGTTCATCCTCATCGAGCCCCTCGAACGCCGCGTCTCCTGGCTGGACATGGTGGTGGAGGACCTCGGCCTGGCGAACGTTGACGTGGTCCGTGCACGGTCTGAGCAGGTCGTGGGCAATATCGCCGTGGACGTCGTCACGGCCCGGGCTGTGTCCGCCCTGAAGACCCTGATCCCGCTCACCGTGCCGCTCCTTGAGGGCAGTGGTCAATTGCTGGCGATCAAGGGCCGCAGCGCTGCCGACGAGGTGCGCTCCGCCGCCAAGGTCTTGAAGAAGCACAAGTGCTCGTCCCCCGTGATCGAGAGGGTCGGGGAGGACCTGCTGGCCGAACCCACCACGGTGGTCCGGGTTCAGGTCGGCCGGAGCCGCTGAGCACTAAGCTGGGCATGCCGCTTGACCCGTGCAGGGTCTGGCGCTGCCCTCGTCCCCACCGCAGGAGGTTGTTCTCGTGACCGATGAGTCAGGCGTTGTACGCCCCACTGGACTCGCCATGGCGTCCGGTGAGGACGGTGCCGGCGCCGAAGCCTCGGCGCACGAGGCGGCGCAGGTGAGCCGTCGTCGGGCGAAGCTGCGGTCACGGAAGGTGCCCAAGCCGCGCCAGACCCGGATCATGACGGTCTCGAACCAGAAGGGCGGTGTCGGTAAGACCACCACCAGCGTCAACCTGGCTGCCGCCATGGCCCGCGCCGGCATGCAGGTGATGGTGGTGGACATCGATCCTCAGGGCAACGCTTCGACGGCCCTGGCGGTCCCCCACACCTCGGACGTGGACAGCGTCTACGACGTCCTCATCGACGAGGTGCCCCTGGCGGAGGTCGTCCAGCCCTGCCCGGACGTGGACGGTCTGGTCGTCGCCCCGGCGACCATCGACCTGGCCGGCGCGGAGATCGAGCTGGTGTCCCTGGTGGCCCGGGAACAGCGTCTGTCCCGTGCCCTGGAGCAGTACTTCGCCCACCGTGAGCGGGAGGGCCTGCCGCGCCTCGA
>DATBUG010000155.1:0-5477 GCA_036516315.1 Citricoccus sp. | reverse complement strand
ACGTAGCGGCCCAGGCCCTCGGGCAGGGCGATGCGCACCTGCCGCCAGTCGCCGTGGACCCCGATGCGGGCGATCGTGCCGGTGCCGTCGACGTGGCCCTGCACGACGTGGCCGTCCAGGCGTCCGGTGGCCGGGAGGCAGCGCTCGAGGTTCACGGGGTCGCCCGGGGCCAGGGAGCCCACGGTGGTGCGCCGCAGGGTCTCCCCCATGACGTCGACGACGACCACGCCCTCGGCGGGGTCGAGCTCCGTGGCGGTGAGGCAGGTGCCGTTGACGGCGATCGATCCGCCGTGGGGCAGGTCCTCGAGGGACTGGGGAGCGCGCAGGCTCAGCTGCGCGGCGTCCTGCTCGGGCAGGTGCCGCAGGGCGGTGACCGTGCCGAGCTCGGTGATGATTCCGGTGAACATGGGGTTTCCTTCGGTGTGTTCAGGCGGTGGTGTTCAGGCGGTCAGATGGATCAGGACGTCCGGGCCGAGCCGGCTGAGCCCGCCGGTCTCGGCCTCGTCCAGGCGGAGGCTGCGGGCCTGGGACAGCGTGGCGGCCTGCGGCCAGTGCAGTCCGGAGGGGCCGTTGCCGATGACCAGGGGCGCCTGGTAGACGAACAGCTCGTCCACCAGGTCGGCCGCGAGCCAGGCCGAGAGCACGGTGGGCCCGCCCTCGATGAGCAGGTGCCCGGGGGTGGTCCCGCCGTGCGGCCAGGGACCGCCGCGCACGGCGAGGGCGGCCAGGACGTCGGCGGGGTCGTGGCTGGGCACCTGCAGCCAGTCTCGCGCCACGCGCCGCCGCCCCTGCACCACGGGCACGGGTTGCACGGGGTACTCGGTGCCGTCCTGGCGCCGCGCGCTCAGACGGGGGTCGTCGGCCAGCACGGTGCCGGTGCCCACCACGATCGCGTCGACGCGGGAGCGCACCCGGTGGGCGTGGCCGCGCGACTGCTCGCCGGTGATCCACTGGCTCGTGCCGTCCGCGGCGGCCACCCGGCCGTCGAGGGACTGGGCCAGGTGGCCGGTGATGAAGGGCCGGCCGGCGTCGCGGGCGGCCAGCCACCGGCGGTTGAGCTCTCCGGCAGGGCCGGCCCCGGGGCCGGTGACCCGGTCGACGTCGAGTCCGGCGGCCCGCAGCCGGGCCGCTCCGCCGCCGTCGGGCCCGGTCGGGTCCGCCACGGCGTAGCGCACCGTGCGGATGCCCGAGGCCAGGATGGCCTCGGTGCAGGGCCCGGTGGTGCCGGTGTGGTCGCACGGCTCGAGCGTGATCCACAGCGTGGCGCCGGCGGGGTCGTGCCCGGCGTCCTTGAACTGCTCCAGGGCGTCCACCTCCGCGTGGGCGGTGCCCCGCCCGCGGTGATGGCCGGTGGCCACGATGCCGTGGCCGTCGGTGATCGCGGCGCCCACCAGCGGGTTGGCACCGCGCGGACCGCACAGGGCCTCGCGCACGGCGGACGCCAGGGCCGTGGTGGCCAGGTCCGCGCTCACGGCGCGCCAGCGGTGGCCGGGGCCTGCGCCGCCGTCCGGGACTCGGCCGGGTGCACCGTGGGATCGGGGATCAGCGTCTCGACCGCGGGCTTCTCGTGGGCCTTGGCGTGGACCCAGACGAAGAAGCCGACGAGGGTGAAGGCGCCGTAGAACAGGTACATGAAGGCGCTGGCGTAGTAGCCGGCGCTGAACAGCAGCGGCACGCCCACGACGTCGACGGCCACCCAGACGAGCCAGAACTCCACCCAGCCGCGCGCCATCCCGTAGGTCGCGATCAGCGAGCCGACGAAGGTCCACGCGTCCGCCCACACGGGCTCGTAAGAGCCGAGGGCCCGGAAGACCGGCGTCAGGGCGACGGTGCCCAGGACCATGGCGACCACGATGCCGGTCCGGGCCTTCCACCCGGCCCACTGCGGGGCGATGGCGGAGCCGTCCGGGGTCCCGGCGCGGCCCTGGCGCTCGGCCCTCGCCCGGCGCCACTGCACCCATCCGTAGACGGAGACGGTGATGAACATGATCTGGCGTCCGGCCTGGCCGAGCAGGTTCGCGGTGTCCGCCCCGCCGAACAGGCTGGAGAGGAACACCGTGAGCAGGATCAGGTTCCCGATGATGCCGACCGGCCACGCCCAGACCTTGCGGCGCATGCCGCCCAGGGCCGAGGCCAGTCCGAAGATGTTGCCGACCACTTCCCGGACCAGCAGTCCCCCGCCGGCGACGGGGATGTACCAGGTGAACAGATCGACGAGCCACCGCATGCTTTCCATGATTCTCCCTTCGGAACGCGGCGGCTCCGGGGAATCATGCTGCGAGTACGCCCTTCCGCGTGGATGCGGACCATCGACGGTCCGCCTCACGCCGAACGGCGGGGCTGCACGTGCTTCTCCCATCCAGACTGTGACTGTCGGTACCGGAATTCCACCGGTTCAACCGTTCGTCGGGACTGCGGGTGCAGGCCGACTCTCGGGTCGCGGACTTTGACCGCCGGTTCGGATTTTCACCGACCCCGGAGCACGTAGCACCCATTGTGCCATGCGATGGCGCGGATGTGGCGCAGGCGACGTGTTCCATGTCTCACTGCGTCATCTGCGCGCTCAGCCGAGGGCGGCGCGGCGCAACGCGTCGATCGCCGCGTCGGGGTCCTCCGCGCCGTAGACGGCCGATCCGGCCACGAAGACGTCGGCCCCGGCCTCGGCCGCCCGGAGGATGGTGTCCGCCGTGATGCCACCGTCCACCTGCAGGGCCACCGGCACACCCGACCCGTCCAGCGCCTCGCGGGCGCGCCGGATCTTCGGCAGCACGAGCTCGAGGAACGGTTGGCCGCCGAATCCCGGCTCGACGGTCATCAGCAGCAGCAGGTCCAGTTCGGCGAGCATGTCCAGGTAGGGCTCGACGGCGGTCGCCGGCTTGAGCGCCATGCCCGACCGGGCACCGCGGTCGCGCAGCTCCCGCGCCAACCGGACCGGCGCGCCGGAGGCCTCGGCATGGAACGTCACGGACTCCGCGCCGGCCTCGGCGTACTGGGGCGCCCAGCGGTCGGCGTCCTCGATCATCAGGTGGATGTCCAGGGGCAGCTCCGTGGCGCCCCGGATCGCCTGGACCACGGGCAGGCCCAGGGTCAGGTTGGGCACGAAGTGGTTGTCCATGACGTCCACGTGCACGGCGTCGGCACTGCCGATCCGCGCCAGCTCCTCGGCCAGCCGGGCGAAGTCCGCCGAGAGGATCGAGGGGTGGATGTGGATGCCGCGCGTGTGCTCGGCCGGGTGCGGCATGGCGTGGGTCACGTGGAGCTCTCCTTGCGGAACAGGGCCAGGAACATGGCATCGGTGGAGTGCAGGTGCGGCCAGAGCTGGGCGGTGCCCGGCGCCCCGGGCGTTCCGGCGGCGGAGACGTCCCCGAGGGCCACCTCCTGCAACGCCCCGGCCGAGTCCAGCAGCTCGAGGCCGGGGTGGCGCTTGAGCACGTCCTGGACCTGGAAGACCGTCTCGGCCGGGTGCGGCGAGCAAGTCACGTAGCCGAGGATCCCGCCCGGGGCCAGCGCGGCGACCGCCGAGTCGAGCAGGCGGCGCTGCAGGTCGGTGAGGGGGCCGAGGTCGGACGGCTGCCGGCGCCAGCGGGACTCGGGCCGGCGGCGCAGCGCCCCCAGTCCCGTGCACGGGGCGTCCACCAGCACGCGGTGGAAGGCCTCGAGCGTGCCGGCCTCCACCTCGGCGCCGAGGTCCCGGCCGTCACCGTGGCGGACCGACCACACCACTCCGGGCACGGCCGCCAGGGCCTGCTCCACGAGCCCGGCGCGGTGTTCGGCCACCTCGTTGGCCAGCAGGGTGGCCCCGCGCTGGTGGGCCAGGGCCGCCAGCAGGGCCGCCTTGCCCCCCGGGCCGGCGCACAGGTCCAGCCAGCGCTCCCCCCGGCCGTCCCCGGACCGGGGCACCTGGGCCACCGCGCGGGCGGTGAGTTGGGAGCCGGCGTCCTGCACGCGGACCGTCCCCTCACGGACGCCGGGCAGCCGGCCGGCGTCGCCGCCGTGGTAGAGCGCCGAGTCCGGGGCGAGGGGACCGGGCTCGGCCCCAGCCTCGAGCACCGGGCCGAGGTCACCGAGCCCCGGCAGGGCCACGAGGTTCACCACGGGCGCGGCGTTGTCCGCCTCGAGCAGCGCCTCGAGCTCGGCCGGCGGGCGTCCGTGGTTGGCCAGCGACTGGCGCAGGGCCCGCACGATCCAGCGCGGGTGCGAGTGGCGGACGGCCAGGGCGTCGTCACCCCCGTCGGCGGGCGCCAGGCGGTCCAGCCAGCCGTCCCGGTCCTCGGCGCTGACCTTGCGCAGCACCGCGTTGACCAGCCCGGACGGGCCGGCCCCGACCTGGTCGCGGACGAGGGCCACCGTGGCGTCCAGGGCGGCGTGCGCCGGGACCCGCATGCCGAGCAGCTGGTGGGTACCCAGCCGCAACGCGTCCAGCACCTCGCGGTCCAGCCGGTCCAGCGGGCGGTCCACACAGGCCGCCAGGACGGCGTCGTAGAACCCCTGTCCGCGCAGCGCGCCGTAGGCGAGCTCGGTGGCGAAGCCCGCGTCCCGGCGGTCCAGGCGGTGCGCGGCGATGCGGGCGGGCAGCACGAGGTTGGCGTACGCGTCGTCACGGCTGACCGCGGTCAGCGTCTCGAAGGCGGCCAGCCGGGAGGGGTCCGCCACGCGCCGGCGCTGCGAGGGCGCCGTGGCCGAGAACTGGCGGGGCCCTCCCGAGGCCCCGCGGTTGCGCGTGCGGCCCCGCTCATTGCGGCGCTCGTCCCGCCGGCGTCCTGGTCCGCGGCCGTGATCCGTGCTCATCGCTCTCCCTCCGTGCCGGTCAGGAACCGGGCGCCCGCGGGCAGGCCGCGTCCCCAGTCCGCCGCGGCCATGGCCTTCTTGCCGGCCGGCTGCACCCGGTCCAGGCGGACGGCGCCGTCGGCGCACTGCAGGTGGACAGTCTTCCGGCCCACCAGCAGGCTGCCGGGCGCGGTCCGGTCCGACGGTGACGCGGCATCCGCCGGCTCCGCGGTGGGCGGCTCCTCGGGCCGGGCCCCGACGAGCTTGACCCGCACCGGCGGACCATCGGCAGCCGGACCGGCCAGCAGGGCCCAGGCCCCGGGCTCAGGCGTGGTGCCGTTGATACGTGCGGCGACCTCGGCGGCGGGGCGGGCGGCGTCGACGCGCCCGTCCTGCTGGCCCAGCTTGGGCGCCAGGCTCGGCGCCCCGGACTGGGGTTCGGACTGGGCGGTGCCGTCCTGGATGCCGGCCAGCGTGTCCGCCAGCAGGCCGGCGCCGCTGACCGCGAGGTCCTCCAGCACCTCCCCGGCGGTCTCCCCCGGGGCCAGGTCCCGCCTCAGGCGCGAGTAGACCGGCCCGGTGTCCAGGCCCTCCTCGAGTTGGAACACGCAGGCCCCGGTCACCGTCTCCTGGGCGATGACGGCGTGCTGGACCGGCGCGGCGCCTCGGTAGGCCGGCAGCAGCGAGAAGTGCAGGTTCACCCAGCCGTG
>DATBUG010000154.1:0-4593 GCA_036516315.1 Citricoccus sp. | reverse complement strand
GTGGGACCCGGTCTCGTCGGCGTTGAGGAAGGCCACGCGGTCCTGGGCGTACCGGTCCCAGCCGGTGCGGTACAGGACCCAGCCGCCGGCCGGGAGCGGACCGTGCTCGGCCTCCCAGGCCTGGACGTGCTCGACCTCCAGGAGGAAGTCCGGGTCGGTGCCGGCCTCGGCCGAGAAGTCCAGCACCACGGCGGGGCCGATCAACCGGGGCAGCGGGATGTCCGCCACGTCATGGCTGTCCCGGCCGGAGACCCAGTGGATGGGGGCATCGATGTGGGTCCCGATGTGCTCCCCGGTGTGGATGTTCGCGTGCCGCCAGAACGGGCCGGGCTCGTCGTACGCACTGACCGTCTCCAGCGAGAAGTCGAGCAGGTTCGCGAACGGCTCCGGGAGCTGCAGGGTGGGGGTGTCACGGCTCAGCCGGTTCGTGAGGTCGACGATCTCCACGGATCCGGAGGTCAGGGCGTCGAGCAGTCCGTCGAGGGGCGCGGTGCCGGCGTCGGTGCCGGGAAGGTCGGTGGCCATGAGGACATACCATCACGTCGGAGGGGACGATCGGCACTGTGGAGGAAACATGACCGGAACCGTGGCGGACGCCGTCGGGCAGGCACTGGCGTCCTTGGGCGCAGGACACGTGTTCGGGGTGGTGGGCTCCGGGAACTTCGCGGTGACCAACGCGCTGCGCCGGGCCGGAGTGCCCTTCACCGCGGCCCGGCACGAGGGCGGGGCCGCCACCATGGCCGACGCCTACGGCCGGATGTCCGGGCGGGTGGGGATCGTCACCACCCACCAGGGCTGCGGGCTGACCAACGCCGTGACCGGGATCGGGGAGGCGGCGAAGTCCCGCACGCCCCTGATCGTGCTGACCGCGGACACCGCCGGGGCGGCCGTGCGCTCCAACTTCCGCATCGACCAGGACGGGCTGGCCCGCAGCGTGGGCGCGGTGCCCGAGCGGATCCACTCGGCGGGCACCGCGGTCGCGGACACGGTCCGGGCCTTCCGCACGGCGGTGAACGAGCGGCGCACGGTCGTGCTGTCCCTGCCCACGGACCTGCAGTCCCAGCCGTCCCCGGCGCTCGGTGACGGCCGGGGGCCCGACGTCGGCCCGGTGCCACCGCGTGTGCCGGTGCGTCCCGGGGCGGAGGCGGTGGGCGAACTGGCCGCGCTGCTGCGCGGCGCCCAGCGCCCGGTGTTCGTCGCCGGCCGCGGCGCCCGGCAGGCCGGACCGGCGTTGCGGGACCTGGCGGAGGCGACGGGCGCGCTGCTGGCGACCTCCGCCGTCGCACACGGGCTCTTCACCGGGGACCCCTACGACCTGGGGATCTCCGGCGGGTTCTCGTCCCCGTTCACGGCCGAGGTGATCACCGGCGCGGACCTGATCGTCGGCTGGGGGTGCACCCTCAACATGTGGACCATGCGCCACGGCCGGCTGATCGGCCCGGAGGCCACCGTGGTCCAGGTGGACCTCGAGGACGCCGCACTGGGGGCCAACCGGCCCGTCGACCTGGGCGTGCTGGGCGACTGCGGCCAGACCGCGGCGGCGGTCCTTCAGGAGCTGCGCGGCACCGGCGGGGCCATCGCCTCGATGGCGGGGGCGGGGCAGTCCGGGCAGGGGCACCACGCCGCGGGCTACCGGACCCCGGGGATGGCCGAGCGCATCGCGGCCGAGTCCCGCTGGAACCGGGTGGAGACGAAGGACCTGTCCTCGGACGGACTGATCGATCCGCGGGTGCTCTCGCGCGAGCTGGACGCGATCCTGCCGGCGGACCGCCTGGTGTCCGTGGACTCCGGGAACTTCATGGGCTATCCCAGTGCCTACCTGCGGGTCCCGGACGAGTTCGGCTTCTGCTTCACCCAGGCGTTCCAGTCGATCGGGCTGGGCCTGGCCACGGCGATCGGCGCGGCCGTGGCCCGGCCGGACCGGTTGCCCGTGCTCGGCACGGGGGACGGGGGCTTCCTGATGGCGATCGCGGAACTGGAGACCGCCGTGCGGCTGGGGTTGCCGCTGGTGGTGATCGTCTACAACGACTCCGCCTACGGGGCCGAGGTGCACCACTTCGCCGGGGACGCCTTCGACCACGAACCCGTGACGTTCCCGACCACGGACCTGGCGGCCATCGCCCGCGGCCACGACGCCGAGGGCGTGGTGGTCCGCTCCGTGGCCGACCTCGAACAGGTGCGCCACTGGTTGGACGGGCCCCGCGCGGCGCCGCTGGTCATCGACGCCCGGATCGCCTCCGACGGCGGGTCCTGGTGGCTGGCCGAGGCGTTCCGGGGGCACTGACCCTGCGGCGGGTCGGGCGGCGGGTCGTGAGCCGACACGCCGGGCGACACGGTGACCGGGAACCCAATCCGGGGGATTCCTCCCTGTGCACAACCCACCTCGCGTACCGTCCACATGCTGTGGACCCGGGGCGGCCGTGGACGCCGATCGCCGTCATTCCGCGGCAGCGGAGCGGTCCTGCCGGACGGGCCCCCTCCACAGCCCCTGTGGACAGGCTGGGGAGAGCGGCGACACGGCTTGGCAACAGGATCTTGTGGTTGCTGCGTTCGGTGACCACTAGATGTAGTATCGATGTCATGACTTCGGCGCAGCGCACAAACAGCGCAACGACGCAGTGCCGCGCCTCACAGACATCCACGAACAGCCAAGTATGCCCGCCGCTCCGGGAGTTTCTTCCGGAGGTGGTCACCGAGGACAGGGGAACGAACATGACCGTCACCGTCTACTCCAAGCCGGCCTGCGTCCAGTGCAACGCCACCTACCGTGCCCTGGACAAGAAGGGGATCGCCTACGAGGTCGTGGACATGTCCCAGGACCCGGAGGCCCTGGAGCGCGTGCGTGCCCTGGGGTACATGCAGGCCCCCGTCGTGATGGCCGGGGACGCGCACTGGTCCGGCTTCCGCCCGGACAAGATCGAGGAGTTGGCCTCCGCCGCCTCCTCCGTGGCTTGAGGTACGCGGGAGACACCATGACGAGCGCGGTCAGCGAGAGCGGGCCGGTGGGCGTGGCGGATCCCGAGGGCCGGCGCACCACCGGCGCCCGGCTGATCTACTTCTCCTCGGCCTCCGGCTACACCCACCGCTTCGTGACCAAGCTGGGCCTCGAGGAGGGGGACACCGCGCGCCTCCCGCTGATGACCCGGGAGCCCACCCTGCTGGCCACCCGCCCGTTCGTGCTGGCGACGCCTACCTACGGCGGGGGAGACGGCCGGGGTGCCGTGCCGAAGCAGGTCATCAAGTTCCTGAACGTGAAGGAGAACAGGGACCTGCTCCGCGGCGTGGTGGCCGCGGGCAACACGAACTTCTACGAGGCGTACTGCCTTGCCGGGGACATCATCGCCCGCAAGTGCCAGGTGCCCGTGCTGTACAGATTCGAGCTGATGGGCACGCCGGAGGATGTCACGGCCGTGCGTGAAGGATTGGAAGGTTTTTGGGCATGACAGTCACCGAACAGGACATGATCAGGTCGGCCAAGCAGCTGCCGGCGGCCTGGCAGAACCTCGGCTACCACGAGCTGAACGCCATGCTGAACCTCTATGGTCCGGACGGCCGGATCCAGTTCGAGGCGGACCACGCGGCGGCGCGGCAGTACTTCCTGCAGCACGTGAACACCAACACCGTCTTCTTCCACGACCTCGACGAGAAGCTGACGTACCTGGTGGAGAACGACTACTACGAGGCGGCCACGCTCGAGCAGTACTCCACCGAGTTCAAGCACGCCCTGTGGGACCACGCCTACAAGCTGAAGTTCCGCTTCCCCACGTTCCTCGGCGCGTTCAAGTTCTACACCTCCTACGCGCTGAAGACCTTCGACGGCAACCGCTACCTGGAGCGCTACGAGGACCGCGTGTGCATGGTGGCCCTGCACCTGGCCCAGGGCGACGAGCAGCTCGCCACGGACCTGGTGGACGAGATGATCGGCGGCCGCTTCCAGCCGGCCACGCCGACCTTTCTCAATGCCGGCAAGGCCCAGCGCGGTGAGCTCGTCTCCTGCTTCCTGCTGCGCATCGAGGACAACATGGAGTCGATCGCCCGCGGCATCAACTCCTCCCTGCAGCTGTCCAAGCGCGGCGGCGGCGTGGCCCTGTCCCTGACCAACATCCGTGAGCACGGCGCGCCCATCAAGCAGATCGAGAACCAGTCCTCGGGCGTCATCCCCGTGATGAAGCTGCTGGAGGACTCCTTCTCCTACGCCAACCAGCTCGGGGCCCGCCAGGGCGCCGGGGCGGTCTACCTGCACGCCCACCACCCGGACATCTACCGGTTCCTGGACACCAAGCGGGAGAACGCGGACGAGAAGATCCGTATCAAGACCCTCTCGCTGGGCGTGGTCATCCCGGACATCACCTTCGAGCTGGCCAAGAAGAACGAGGACATGTACCTCTTCAGCCCGTACGACGTCGAGCGCGTCTACGGCAAGCCGTTCACCGAGATCTCGGTGACGGAGAAGTACTACGAGATGGTCGACGACGCGCGGATCAAGAAGACCAAGATCAACGCGCGCGAGTTCTTCCAGACCCTGGCCGAGATCCAGTTCGAGTCCGGCTACCCCTACATCGTGTTCGAGGACACCGTGAACCGGGCCAACCC
>DATBUG010000153.1:0-1699 GCA_036516315.1 Citricoccus sp. | reverse complement strand
TCGGGCACCCAGTGCGGGTTGGGCAGGAACCGGACGTCCGCCACGAAGTTGGCGTCCTGGGGCAGCCCGTACTTGAAGCCGAAGCTCATCACGTTCAGGCGCAGCACGATCGGGCCGGACTCGGTGAACAGCTCGGTGATCGTGGTGGCCAGGGAGTGCACGTTCATCGAGGTGGTGTCCACCACGATCTCGGCCTGTTCCTTCAGGTCCTTCAGCAGCAGGCGCTCGGCGGCGATGCCGTCCGGGATGCGCCCGGAGCCCTGCAGGGGGTGCGGGCGGCGGGCGGACTCGAAGCGGCGGACCAGCAGCTCGTCCGAGGCGTCCAGGAACAGCACCCGGTAGTCCACCCCCTGGGCGCGCAACTGCTGCAAGGCCTCCTGGATGTCCCGGAACAGGTCCTTGGAGCGCACGTCCACCACCAGCGCCATCCGCGGGATCGCCTCGGGCGAGCGGCCGACCAGGTCCGTGAGGGTGCCGAACAACTGCGGGGGGATGTTCTCGACCACGTACCAGCCATGGTCCTCGAGCGCGTGGGCGGCGGTGGTGCGGCCGGCCCCGGACATGCCGGTGACGATGAGTACTTCGGAGGTGGCGGGTTTCACCGGGATCAGGCCGTCGCTCATGCCTCCAGCCTACCCAGAGTCAGTCCAGGATCTCCCCGGTGGCCAGGTTGATCCCCGGCTCCGCAGCGGCCTCCTGGACGTCCGGGTGCAGGGCCGCGTGGACGGCGGCGGCCAGGGACCGGCCGATGCCGGGAGCCTCCTGCAACTGCTCGACGCCGGCGGCCCGGATCCGCTTGACGGAGCCGAAGTGCTTCAGCAGGGCCTTCTGCTTGGCGGGGCCGAGGCCCGGGATGCCGTCCAGGGCCGAGGAGACCATCGACTTGGCGCGTTTCTGCCGGTGGAAGGTGATCGCGAAGCGGTGCGACTCGTCCCGCAGCCGCTGCAGCATGTACAGGCCCTGGGAGGCCCGCGGCAGCACGACGGGGAACTCCTCCCCCGGCAGCCACAGCTCCTCCAGCCGCTTGGCCAGCCCGACCACCGGCAGGTCGGTGATGCTCAGGTCCGCGAGGGCCTGGGCCGCCGAGGCCACCTGGGCCGGGCCGCCGTCGACCACCACGAGCGAAGGCGGGTACGCGAAGCGGCGCCCGCCGGAGTCCTCGGAGCCGCCCGCCTCGCCGTCGGGCCCGGCCTCGCCGATCTCCCCGGTGGTGAACGAGCCGCTGCGCTCCTGATCCTCGAGGTAGTGCCGGAACCGGCGGGTGAGCACGTTGTGCATTGCCGCGGTGTCGTCCCGCGCCGCCTCCCCGGTGACCGCGAACTTACGGTAATCGGCCTTCTTCGGCAGGCCGTCCTCGACCACCACCATGGACCCCACCACGTTGGTGCCGGAGACGTGGGAGATGTCATAGCACTCGATCCGCAGCAGCGGCTCGTCCAGGCCGAGAGCCTCCTGCAGCTCGCGCAGGGCGGCCGAGCGGGTGGTCAGGTCCCCCGAGCGGCGGGTCTTGTGCAGGCGCAGCGCCATCTCGGCGTTCTCCTGCACGGTCTCCATCAGCGCCCGCTTGTCCCCGCGCCGGGGCACGCGCAGGGCCACCTTCGCCCCGCGCAACCCGGACAACAGGGTCTCCACCTGCTCGGCGTCCTCCGGCAGCTCGGGGACCAGCACCTCGCGGGGGATGCGGCCGGAATCCTCCAGG
>DATBUG010000152.1:0-2559 GCA_036516315.1 Citricoccus sp. | reverse complement strand
GGGTCCTCGGGGGTGCCGTCCCCGAGCACGGGCAGCCAGATCCGGCTGTCCCCGGCGGCCCAGTCGATGTCGAAGGCCGTCGCGTACTTCGAGGCCCGGCCGTACTTGAGCACGTCCCACCACCACGCGTTGTCCTTCGGGGTGGCCACGCCGACGTGGTTGGGCACGATGTCCGCCAGGATGCCGCCCCCGGCCTCGTGGACGGCCTCGGCCAGGTGCCGCAGGGCGTCCTCGCCGCCGCGGGCGTCGTCCACGGCGGTGGGGTCCACCACGTCATAGCCGTGGGTGGAGCCCTCCTCCGCCCCGAGCATCGGGGACAGGTACACCCAGTCCACGCCGAGGTCCCTCAGGTAGGGCAGCACCTGGCGGGCGTCGTCCAGGGTGAAGTCAGCCGTGAGCTGCAGGCGGTAGGTGGACGCGGGGACTCTGAGCGGACTGGTCACGGTCTGCACGCTAGCAGGGTGCCGCGCCCACCGGGGTGTCCCCGGTCACGGGCCCGCGGCGGCCGGTTCAGTCCCCGGACGGTGTGGAGAGGTCCTGGCTGATCCGCGGCTCGCCGGAATCCTCGAAGAACACCAGGACGTCCTCGTGGACCGTGCCGTCCGGCATGGTCAGGTCCGCCCTGAGGGCGTTGCCCTGCCACTGGTCCTGGTGGACGGACTCCACGCCGTACTTGGCCCGCAGGTTCTCGACGATGTTCTGGTTGGCCTGGGAGGTTCCCACCAGCGCGTAGCCGACGCCGACCAGCCCGATGACGAGGACCCCCGCAGCGGCCAGGATCTCGCGCATCGAGTCGCGCAGGCGGTCCGGTCCGGCGTAGCGCGCGTCCTGGTCGTCCAGGTGCAGGCGGTAGCGGCGCCGGCGCCAGAGTCCGTGTGCCATCACGGCGGCACCGGCCACCAGCAACAGGATCCCGATCCACTGGGCGACGAGGGGGGTCTGGAGGTCGATCGGTGCGTACATGCCTTCCATTGTCCCTCCCCGCCGGGACTCCACCCACCACGGGCCCGTGCGATGACCTGTGGCCCGGTCACGCGCCGACGCCAAGGACGGCGTCAGCGGCCCGGGGCGGGCGCACCGGGCGTCACGGCAGCGGCCCGCCCCGGGCCGCGGTCCAGATCCGGTACCACTGGGCGGCGTCCATCCGGCCCGCGGTTTCCTCGGCCGTCGTGCAGGCGGCGATCCGGTCCGGTCGGGTGGTGCCCACCACCGGCCGGACGGCCCAGGGCAGGCGGAGCAGCCAGGCCAGCACCACGACGTCGGGCCCCACCCCGAGCTGTCCGGCCACCCGGTGGACCTCGGCGGCGGCCGGGGCGTCGGCCGGGTCGGGGTCGGTCCGCGAGTACCGGCCGCGGCCCAGCGGCCCCCAGGCCTGCAGTTCGATGCCGCGGGCGGTGCAGTACTGCACGAGTCCCTCGGTGTCCCCCGTGGGCGGGGCCTGGGGGTGGTTGGCCAGCACCACGGCCTCGAGCAGCCCGCGGGCGTGCAGGCCCAGCTCCAGCTGGACGCAGGCCAGGGTCTCGTGACCGGCGCTGGCCTCGCGCAGCGCGTCGTCGAAGCGGCGCACCCAGGCCAGGCCCATGTTGGACAGGCCCAGGTGCCGCACGGCGCCCTCGGCCTTGAGCTCGAGGAAGGCCTCGACGGTCTCGGCCGGGTCGGTGAGCACGTCCGGGCGGTGGATGACCAGGGTGTCCACGTGGTCCGTGCGCAGTCGGTCCAGGGACCCGGCCACTGCGGCGCGTACGTGTCCGGCGGAGGAGTCGTACCGAGTCTGGCCGGTGTCCGCAGCGTACAGCGGAGAGCCACCGAGCCGGATGCCGCACTTGGTCTGGATCCGGATCCGCCGGCGCAACCCCGGGTCGGCGTCCAGCAGACGCCCGAGGACGTCCTCGGCCCGGCCGTGGGCGTAGATGTCCGCGGTGTCGAGGGTCGTGATGCCGGCCGCGAGCGCGGACCGCAGCGCGCGGCCGGCCACCTGCTCGGCCTCCTGCCACGCCGTGGCGTCGGGCTCGGCGGGCTCCCAGCCGCCGCCCCAGCCCATGCATCCGAGGATCGTCCTGGTCATCCCCCTAGGATGCCGGATGGCCAGGACACCAGGAACCGCACCCGCCACCGGCGCGCCGCCGGCCGCAGACGGCGAGGGCCGGGACCGCAGGGCGCACCCCCACCGTCCCGGCCCTTCGCACCCGCGGTCACTTCAGGGAGACGTACCCCCGCGTGCCGGTCATGTCGGCCAGCTGGTACACGCTGACCCAGAACGGCTTGGTCCAGGGGTCCTGCACCAAGACGGTGTTGTTGTTCTCGTTGTAGCCCACCACCGGCATGTGGTGCCGCAGGGTGAACCGTCCACCGGTCTTCGCCCGCTGCAACGGCGGCTGCTCGTCGGGAGTGGCGGCGATGTTGACGGCGGCAGGCACGCCGGCCTTGATGGACCGCTTGAGGTTCTCCCGCATCGCGATCCGGTCGGCCTGGGTCGAGTTCTGGCCGCGGATGGTGGTCACCGTGTAGCGGACGTTGGTCGGCGCGTTGTAGTCGAGCACGCGGGCCACCTGGTGCAGC
>DATBUG010000151.1:0-2617 GCA_036516315.1 Citricoccus sp. | reverse complement strand
ATCTCCTTCTTGCGCCCCGTGATCGTCAGGTAGCCCTCGTCGTCCAGTGAACCGATGTCACCGGTGTGCAGCCAGCCGTCCACCAGCTCCTGGGCGGTCACGTCCGGGCGGTTGTGGTAGCCGCGCATCACGCAGACACCGCGGGCGAGGATCTCCCCGTCGTCGGCGATCCGCACGCCGTTGCCCGGGATCGGCTGGCCGACCGTGCCGATCTTCACCGCATCGGGCAGGTTGACCGTCACGGGGGCGGTGGTCTCCGTCAGACCGTAGCCCTCCATGATGTTGACGCCGATGCCGTGGAAGAAGTGGCCCAGGCGCGCGCCGAGGGGTCCACCGCCGGACACCGCGTGGGTGACCCGTCCGCCCATGGCGGACCGGATCTTGCCGTACAGCAGCTTCTCGAACACGGCGTGGCGCACCCGGAGGGACCACGGGACCCGGCCGGCGGCCCGCGCCTTCGAGTACTCGATGGCCGTCTGGGCCCCGGCGGCGAAGATCTTCCCCTTGCCGCCGCTCTCGGCCTTCAGCTGGGCCGAGTTGTAGACCTTCTCGAAGACCCGTGGCACGGCCAGCAGGAACGTGGGGCGGAAGGACTGCAGGTCCGGCACGAGCTGCTTGATGTCCGCGGTGTGACCGACCTTGGTCCCTGCCGCGAGGGCGAGCACCGAGATGAACCGGGCGAACACGTGGGCCAACGGGATGAACATGACGGTGCTGGCCTGCGGGTTGACCACCGTCCCCAGGTCCGTGCCGAGCGTCTGCAGGCTCAGTTCCGCGAAGTTGCCGTGGGTGAGTTCGCACCCCTTGGGCCGTCCGGTGGTGCCCGAGGTGTAGATGATGGTCGCCAGGTCCTCCAGGGTCGCGGCGGACCGGCGGGCCTCCATGGCCTGCTCGTCCGGGCCTCGCGCGGCCATCCCGCGCAGCTCGTCCAGGCCCTCCTGCTCGATCAGCCAGGTCCCCACCAGCGGCTCGAGTCCCTCCTGGCGCAGGGCCGTCTCCACCACGCCGCGGTGGCGGGCCGTGTCACACACGACGGCACGCACCTTCGCGTCCGAGAGGATCCACGCCACCTGGCTCGGGGAGGAGGTCTCGTAGATCGGCACGGTGACGGCACCGGCGTACCAGATCGCCACGTCCATCAGCGTCCACTCGTACCGGGTCGGGGCCATGATGCCGATCCGGTCCCCGGGCTCCAGGCCGGCCGCGGCCAGGCCCCGGGCCAGGGCCCGGACGTCGTCGCGGAAGCTGACGGCACTGACGTCGGTCCATTCACCGGGGGCGGTCTGCCGGGAGAACAGGGGACGCTGGGGGGCGTCCAAGACCTGCTGCTCCACCAGGTCGGTGATGTTGATGTCCCGGGGGACGTCCACGACGGGAGGGGAGATGTATTCCTTCAACGTGCGCTCCTGTGGATCGACGGTGGCCGCCTGCATGACAGAGTGGTGCTCCTGGGTGCAGGCCTTCCCGGGGTGGGGATCCCCGGTTCCTCAGACCCTACCGGACGGAGGCCGGTGAATGTGTCCCGCACCACAGCATTATTCTACTGGTCAGTAACTTGGTTGTCAGCAGGGACGTCTCGGCACGGCCGGTGAGAGCGGAGGGGCACATGGGCGACACCGTGGGCGGTGAGGCGCCGGTCGCCACGGCCATCGGGCTGGACGTGGGGGGCGGGGCCCTCAAGGCCGGCGTGCTGCTGATCGACCGCCACGGGACGCCCTTCCCGGACGGCGCGCCCCGGACCGTCGACCACGGCCTCGGCGCCGACGGCCCGGCCCTGGTGGCCCTCTGTGCACGGACGGCACGGGACCTGGCGGCCGATCTCGAGCGGCGCTGGCCCACCCTGCCCCCGGCGTGGGGCGTATCCGCAGCGGCCTGGATCGACCCACGCACGGGAGAGTCCGTGTTCAGCCCCCACCTTCCCGGGTGGCGGGGCCGGCAGTTGCCTGCCGAGCTGTCCAGGGAGCTGTCCCGGGCGACCGGCCGGCCCCTCTCCCCGGACGGGGGTGCCCGGCCCTCGCCCGGCAGCGTCGCCACCCCGTCGGTCGTCAACGACGCCGACGCGGCCGCGTGGGCCGAGGCGCGCCTGGCGGCGGCCCCGGCGGGCGCGGACCGGCCGGACCGGATGGTGCTGGTGGCGATCGGCACCGGCATCGGCGGGGCGCTCGTGCAGGACGGCGCCGTGGACCTCGGCGCGCACGGAATGGCCGGGGAGTACGGGCACATGACCGTGGACCCCTCGCGGGGTCCGTGCCCGTGCGGGAACTCGGGGTGCTGGGAGCTGCTGGTCTCCGCAGCGGCCCTAGCGCGCCGTGCCGGCGACGAGTCCGCGCGGCAGGTGCTGGACCGTGCCCTCTCCGGGGACCGTCGCTCGCTGGAGGCGGTGCGCCAGACGGGACGATGGCTGGGCCGTGGCCTGGCCACGCTGGCGGCCGTCCTCGACCCGTCCCGATTCGTCATCGGCGGCGGGCTCAGCGTGGCCGGGGATCTGTTGCTCGAACCCGCCCGGGCCGAACTGCTCCGCCACCTGCCGGGCGGACGGCACCGCCCGGTCCCGGGCGTGGCCGCAGCCGCCCTGGGCAACGACGCCGGGTGGAGCGGCGCGGCGGGCATCGCGCTG
>DATBUG010000150.1:0-3036 GCA_036516315.1 Citricoccus sp. | reverse complement strand
GACACCGCCTCGACCCAGACCCCCGAGTGGACCGCTCAGCAGGAACTCGCCGAGAAGATGGTGCCGCTCCTGGGCACGCTGTACCGCGAGAACAACGTGGTCACCAGCATCCACGGGCGCACCCTCGTGAACCGCGGCGTGATCGACATCATCAAGGCGCACCGCTTCGCCCGCCGCATCGACGAGACGGTGCTGCCGATCGAGGAGACCCACGCGCTCGTGCAGGGCATGGCCGGCATGGAGCTGGGCGCCGCCTCGGTGGACCTCGCCAAGCTCGCCGCCAAGTACAAGAAGCAGGGCGGCGACCTGCAGGCCTTCCTGGACGCGGAGTTCGCGGACCTCAAGGGCCGCCGCGGCGAGGGCCTGGGCCAGGCGCAGGACGTCGTGCTCTACGGCTTCGGCCGCATCGGCCGCCTGCTGGCCCGCATCATCCTCGGCCAGGCCGGGGGCGGCTCCGCCCTGCGCCTGCGCGCCATCGTGGTCCGCAAGAACTCGGACGACGACCTGATCAAGCGCGCCTCGCTGCTGCGCCGCGACTCCATCCACGGCCCCTTCGAGGGCACCATCACCGTGGACGAGGAGAACAACACGATCACCGCCAACGGCACCGTGATTCAGGTGATCTACTCCAACGACCCGGCCAGCATCGACTACACCGCCTTCGGCATCGAGGACGCAATCGTGGTGGACAACACCGGTCGCTGGCGGGACGAGGAGGGCCTCGGTCAGCACCTGAAGTCCCAGGGCGTGGCCAAGGTGCTGCTCACCGCCCCGGGCAAGGGCGAGATCAAGAACATCGTGTTCGGCGTCAACACCGAGGACATCACCGAGCAGGACACCATCCTCTCGGCCGCGTCCTGCACCACCAACGGCATTACCCCGGTGCTGAAGGTCATCAACGACGAGTACGGGATCGACCACGGCCACGTGGAGACCGTGCACGCCTACACCAACGACCAGAACCTCACGGACAACTTCCACAAGGGGTCCCGCCGCGGTCGGGCCGCCGGCCTGAACATGGTGCTCACCGAGACCGGTGCGGCCAAGGCCGTGGCCAAGGCCCTGCCCGAGCTCAAGGGCAAGCTCTCCGGCAACGCCATCCGCGTGCCCACCCCGAACGTGTCCATGGCCATCCTGAACCTGGAGCTGGAGAAGGAGACCACGGTCGAGGAGCTCAACGCGCACCTGCGCACGGAGTCCCTGACCGGGGACCTGCGCGCCCAGCTGGACTACATCCACTCCCCGGAGGTCGTCTCCTCCGACTTCGTCGGATCGAATCGCGCCGGCATCGTGGACGGCCTGGCCACGATCGTCAACCACGGTACGAACGCCATCGTCTACGTCTGGTACGACAACGAGTTCGGCTACTCCTGCCAGGTGGTCCGCGTCATCGAGAAGATGGCCGGGGACGCCGTGCCCGCGCTGCCCCAGGCCTGACGCCACCTCACCCGCACGGTCCCGACGGCGGCCGGGCGCCCTTCTGTACGGAGGGTGGCCGGCCGCCGTCGTGCATCTCCGCGAGGAGGCCCGGGGAGTGGGGGAGTGGCGGTGCGAGGACAGGCGCCCTCAGTAGACGAAGATCCGCAACAGGTGCGGATGGTGGGCGTGGACGATCGCCAGGAACACGATGACGTCGAAGAGCAGGTGCACCACTACCACGTAGGTCAGGTTGCGGGTGCGGTCGAAGATCCAGCCCTGCAGCAGCGCGAAGGGGATGGTGAGCACCGGTCCCCAGGACCGGTAGCCCAGCTCCCACAGGAAGGACACGAACACCACGGCCTGCAGCACGTTGGCCGTCCACAGCCCGAAGCTGCGGCGCAGCAGGGCGAAGCAGGTGCAGATGAAGAACAGCTCGTCCCACAGGCCCACGAAGTTCACGCCCACGAGGAACCGGGCCAGTTCGGAGCCGCCGGCCACGGCCGGCCAGTTCTGGTAGCTGCCGGAGTGGACGAAGTAGGCCGGCAGGATCGCCCATCCCAGGACCGGCACGGCGATGACGTAGGACCACTGCACGCGGGTCCAGCGCACGCCGGTGCGCCAGGGGAAGACGATGGCACGGCGCCGCAGCCACCACCGGTCGAGCACCAGGGGCACGGCGACCGCGGCCGTGAGGACGGCGCCGAGGGTGAGGAACGGGCCCCACCGCAGGTCGGCCTCCACGGACGTCGAGCTGACGATCGCGATGCCCGTGCCGATCAGCGTCAGGTCCCGGCCGAGCGAGGCGTCCGCCCGCCACCCGGCTGCCACGCTGAGCACGAGCAGTGCGTGGCCCCACCCGGGCAGCACCAGCACGAAGAGGACGACGGCGGAGGCGCACACGCCGGCGGCCGCGGCGAGCCCCCAGCCCGGCACGCGGGTGCGGTGCGTGGACGCGGCGGGCGCCGACGGCACGGGGCGGGCGTCCCTCAGTCGTCCTGGCCCGGTGCCTCGGCCTCGTCGTGGCCGAACGGGTCCCGGTCGGTGCCCGGCAGCCAGGTCTGGCCCGGCACCGTCCAGCCCTCGCGGCGCAGCGACTTCTTCCACCGGCGGGTCCATTTGCCGTTGAGCCGGTTGACGTAGAGGTACCCGTCGAGGTGGTCGTACTCGTGCTGCATCACGCGGGCGAACCAGCCGGTGGCCTCGAAGTCGATCTCGTGGCCGTTCACGTCCAGGCCCGTGAGGCGGACGTGGTCGGAGCGCTTGAGCGGGAAGCTGTACCCGGGGACGGACAGGCAGCCCTCGGACTCGGTGTCCGGGTCCGGGTCCACCTGGGAGGTCCGGCCGATGCGCGTCAGGACGGGGTTGATCACGTGCCCGCGCGGCGGGGCGTCACCGGAGTCGTCGTACGTCCACGTGAAGATGCGCAGTCCCACACCCACCTGGGGGGCGGCCAGGCCGACGCCGCGGGCGGCGTCCTGCGTCTCGAACATGTCCTCGACGAGGGTGCGGATCTCCGCGTCGATCTCCGTGACCTCCGAGGCCCGGCGGTGCAGCACCGGTTCGCCGTGGATGGTGATCGGGCGGATGGTCATGGTGACGGGGCTCCTTCGGGCGGGA
>DATBUG010000149.1:0-5001 GCA_036516315.1 Citricoccus sp. | reverse complement strand
CCGCATCCTGCTCACCGGGATCGAACACTCGGCGGTGCTGGACACCGCCGCCTGGCTCGAGGCGCACGAGGGGGCCCGACTGGAGCTCGTCCCGGTGGGCCCGGACGGGCGGGTGGACCTGAGCGCCTGGGAGAAGGCGATCGTCCGGGACCCGGACTCCGTGGCGGTGGCCACCCTGATGTGGGCCAACAATGAGATCGGCACCGTCCAGCCCGTCGCCCGGGCCGCCGCGCTCGCCGCACGGCACGGGGTGCCGTTCCACACGGACGCCGTGCAGGCTTTCGGGGCCGTCCCGGTCGACTTCCCGGCCTCCGGTGCGACGACGATGGCCGTCACCGGGCACAAGATCGGCGCGCCCGTGGGCATCGGCGCGCTGCTGGTGCGCCGCGACGCCACCCTCGTGCCGGTCCAGCACGGCGGGGGCCAGGAGCGGGACGTGCGCTCGGGCACGCTACCGGTGGCGCTCATCGAGGCCTTCGCGGCCGCCGCGACGGAGGCGCACCGCAACCTACCCGTCGAGCGCGAGCGCGTCGGCGCGCTGCGCGACCGGCTCATCGCCGGTGTCCAAGCGCTGTTCCCCGACGCCCGGCTCACGGGCGCTGAGGACCTCGACCCGGACACCGGGGACCGGCTGCCGGCCGGGACCCGCCGGCTGCCGGGCAACGCGCACTTCGTCTTCCCCGGCTGCGAGGGGGACTCGATCCTGTTCGGCCTGGACATGGCCGGCGTCGAGGCCTCGACCGGTTCGGCCTGTTCGGCGGGCGTGCCGCGCCCGTCCCACGTGCTGATCGCCCTGGGGGTGGACGAGGACGAGGCGCGGGCCGTGCAGCGGTTCAGCCTCGGGCATACATCCACGGCCGCGGACGTTGACACCGTGCTGGAGGTCCTGCCGGGCGTGCACGCCGCCGCGCTGCGCGCCGGGATGGCCGGGCACGATCCCGGGATCCGCACCGCCAACAGCCACCGCTGACCACACCACCGAAGGAGACCAGCCGCATGAAGGTGCTCGCCGCCATGAGCGGGGGCGTCGACTCCGCCGTCGCCGCCGCCCGAGCCGTGGACGCCGGACACGAGGTCGTCGGGGTCCACCTGGCCCTGTCCCGCATGCCCGGGACGCTGCGGACCGGGTCCCGGGGCTGTTGCACCATCGAGGACTCCCGGGACGCGTGGCGTGCCTGCGAGAAGTTGGGCATCCCGTTCTACACCTGGGACTTCTCGGAGCGCTTCAAGGAGGACGTGGTGGACGACTTCGTGGCGGAGTACGCCGCCGGGCGCACGCCCAACCCCTGCATGCGCTGCAACGAGCGCATCAAGTTCGCCGCGCTGCTCGAGAAGGCGCTGGCGCTGGGCTTCGACGCCGTGTGCACCGGTCACTACGCCAAGGTCGTCCGTGGTGAGGAGGGCACCCTGGAACTGCACCGGGCCGCCGACTGGGCCAAGGACCAGTCCTACGTGCTGGGCGTGCTGACGGCCGAGCAGCTGGAGCACTCCCTGTTCCCCCTGGCGGACACCCCGTCCAAGGACCTGGTGCGGGCCGAGGCGGCCGAGCGCGGTCTCTCCGTGGCCGCCAAACCCGATTCGCACGACATCTGCTTCATCCCGGACGGGGACACCCGCGGCTGGCTCGCCGAGCGGATCGAGATGGCCGAGGGGGACATCCTGGACACCGAGGGCAACCGCCTCGGCAGCCACCCCGGGGCCCACGCCTTCACCGTGGGTCAGCGCAAGGGCCTGAACATCGGCCGGCCGGCCCCGGACGGCCGGCCCCGCTTCGTCCTCGAGGTCCGGCCGAAGGAGAACACCGTGGTGGTCGGTCCGAAGGAGCTGCTGGCCGTGGACCGCATCACCGGCATCCGCCCGTCCTGGGCCGGGGCACCCCTGCGGGAGGACGCCACCGGTGAGTGGTTCGCGTGCCACCTGCAGGTCCGCGCCCACGGGGACCCGGTGCCGGCCCGGGCGCGCGTGCACCGCCAGCAGGATGCCGTCACCTGGGTCCTGGAACTCGAGGAGCCGCTGCGCGGGGTCGCCCCCGGACAGACCGCCGTGCTCTACCAGGGCACGCGGGTCCTGGGCCAGGCCACCATCGACACCGCCGTCAACGCCGCCCGGGTGGCCTGACCGGGTCCGGCCCGAACGGTGCGCCGCAGCGGTGCGGTGCCCCCGCACCGGTGCCGGGCCACGCCGTCGCGCGGTGCGCGTCGTCCACACCGAGCGACGCAACGAACCCGCGGGCGGCACGGACGTCCCCGTAGGCTGGAGCGCATGACCACCGAGCCCGCCACCGGACACCGCCGGGAACCCGACTTCGACCCGCACGCCACCTCCCTGGAGGGCACGGCCGACCCGGCCGTGTTGCAGGAGCTGTTCGAGATCCGCAGCAGCATCGACAACATCGACGCCTCGCTGGTCTACCTGCTCGCCGAGCGGTTCAAGTGCACCCAGCGGGTGGGCCGGCTCAAGGCCGAGCACCGGCTCCCGCCATCCGACCCCGGCCGGGAGGCCGCCCAGATCAACCGCCTGCGCCGCCTGGCCGAGGACGCGGACCTCGACCCCGCCTTCGCCGAGAAGTTCCTGAACTTCATCGTCTCCGAGGTCATCCAGCACCACCAGGCCATCGCCGGCGAGCAGGGCTGAGGGGGCCGCCCATGACCCGCGCCACCCTTGCCGGAGCCTGGCCCGGAGCGGACCCGGTGGCCGCGGCCCGGGACGTGCTGAACGCCCTGGGCCACCCGCACCAGCCCCCACTGCCGGAACTGCCCGCCCGGGGACCGGGATCCGACCCGGTCGGGCGGACCGCCGCCCTGCTCGAGGGGCTGGCGGTCGACCTGCAGCCGCACGGCTGGCGTCTGGTGGCCGAACCGGGCATGGACCGCCGCCGGGCGGTGTCCGCGCTGCGTTCCGACGTCAACGCCCTCACCGACGTGGCCGGGGAGGCCGGCATCGTGCTGGAGGAGCTCGTGGTGCGCGTCGCCGGGCCGATGTCCCTGGCCGCCGGGCTGTGGCTGCCCGGGGGCGAGCGCTCGCTGTCCGACTCGGGGGCCCGGCGGGACGTGGTCCAGTCGCTGGCCGCGGGACTGGGCGAGTGGATCCGCTCCCTACGCACTGCGCTCGGCCCGGCCCGGCTGACCGTGCTGCTGGACGAACCGGACGCGGCCGCCGTGCTCTCCGGGGCGCTGCCCACGGCCAGCGGGTACCGCACGGTCCGGTCCATCCCCCGCTCCGAGGTCCGCCAGGGGTGGACCACGGTGGCCGAGTCCGTCCTCGAGGCAGGGGCGGCCGGCGTCGTCTACGCCCCCGGCCGCACCGGCGCCGGCCAGGACTGGGACTGGGGTCAGTTGGCGCTGCTGGCCGCCGAGGCGCTGCCCTCCGGCGGCCCGGCGGCGGACCAGGAGGGCAAGGAGGGCAAGGAGGGCAAGGAGGCCCAGGAAGACAAGGAGCAGGACGACGCCGGCCGCGGTCTCGCCCTGCCCCTCGCGCCCCTGGAGGGCGCGGGTGCGGATGCGCGGCGGTGGGAGGTCATCGCCGGCTGGGTCGAGGCCGGACGGACCGTGACCCTCCGGCTGCCCCACCCCGTCACGGCGACCCGCCCCGGCACCGGTGCGGACACCGGTCCCGCCGTCGCCCCGCCGACCCATCGCCCCTACCGGTCCACCGCCGTCGCGATCGCCCGGACGTGGTCGCGGATCGGCCTCGACCCGGAGCTGCTGTCCCGCCTGGTGCTCGCGGCGCCCGACCTGTCCGCGCAGACCCGCCACGCCGCCAACCAGACGGTGGCCGCCATCGTCACCGCCGCCGAGGAGCTCGACCGCATCCGCCAGGACGGCGGGCTCTGAGTCAGGCCTTCGGGGCCCGCCCCGGGGGCTGCACCGGCCGGGGCAGCAGGGGCTCGTCGGCCCGCAGCGGCACCGTGACCGGTGTGCCGGGGACGAGGGTGTACTCCGTGCCGTCCACGACGACGTCGAGTCCCTCTGCGTCCGGGGGCGTCCCGGACCCGCTGTCGGGCAGGGACAGGACGGTGCCGTCGCCGGAGATCTCGACCTGCAGTCGCCGTCCCCGCCAGCGGAACCGGAAGCGGACCCGGCCCAGCCGGTCCGGCAACCGCGGGGCCAGGTGGAGCCCGTCGCCGTCGGCGTGCAGGCCGCCCAGGCCGCACACCAGCGCCAGCCAGGCCCCCGCCAGGGAGGCCAGGTGCAGGCCCTGGTGGCTGTTGTCCTGCAGGTCGTGCAGGTCCACGAGTGCGGCCTCCCGCAGGTAGTCGACCGCCAGGTCCAGGTGGCCGACCCGCGCGCAGGCCACGGACTGGACCGCCGCGGACAGGGAGGAGTCCCGGACCGTGCGCCGCTCGTAGTAGTCCACGTCCCGGGCCGCCTGCTCCGCGGTGAACTCCTCCGGGCACCACCACAGGGCCTGGACGAGGTCGGCCTGCTTGACCACCTGGTGACGGTACAGCGTGAGGTAGTGCGTGTGTTCCTGCAGGGCCTCCGGCCCCAGTCCCGTGCCGAAGTCCCACTCCCGGTAGGTCGTGAATCCCGCGTTGGCCGGGTGCACCCCCAGCTGGTCGTCGTACGGCACGTGCAGCGCGTCCGCCAGGGAACGCCAGCGTCCCGGTTCCGCTGCCGTCACGCCCAGCCGGCGCGCCTGCTCGGGGTGGGCCGCACAGGCCTGCGCGGCGGCGCGCAGGTTCCACCGCGCCATCAGGACGGTGAACACGTTGTCGTCCACCACGCCGGTGTACTCGTCGGGACCGGTCAGCCCGAGCAGGTGCGCTGCACCGTGGTGGTCGTGGTGGGCCAGACCGGTCCACAACCGGGCGGTCTCCACCAGCACGTCCACGCCCGAAAGCTCGGTCAGCGGTCTCCCGGTCGCCTCGGACCAGAAGCCGAGGGAGCGGGAGATGTCCGCGTTCAGGTGCATGGCGGCGGTCGAGGCCGGCCAGTAGGCCGAGGTCTCGTGGCCGCTGATGGTCCGCCACGGGAACGCCGCACCGGGCAGGTCCAGCAC
>DATBUG010000148.1:0-8397 GCA_036516315.1 Citricoccus sp. | reverse complement strand
CGGAGGGGTCTGCGGCAGAAGACATGCACCCATCCTACGGCACATTGACCTGCTACCTCTTAGTGAGGTAACCTCCCTATATCCGTCGTCGACCCCCGTCCGCCCGGCTCGCACGCTTCCCAGGAGGCCCCTACGAAGGAGCGCCCATCCATGAGTTCATCCACCCCCTCCCCCACAGCCCCGGGCACGCCGGGTTCGGCACCGGGACACCCCGGTGGCGGGCCCGGCGCATCCGGCGGCCGCGGCCCCGCCCGCCTGGACCCGGCCGACCAGGTCCAACTGCAGCGGTACCCCGTCTCCCTGCGGCGCATCGCCGCCCTGTTCCTCCCGCACCGGACGACCATCGCCGTCGTGGTCCTGCTCATCACGGCCTCCTCCCTCATCAACCTCGCCCAGCCGTTCCTGGTGCGCGGGGTGATCGACGACGCCCTGCCGCACGGGAACGTCTCCCTGCTCGCCACGCTGACCGGCGCCATGGTGGTGGTCGCCGCGCTGACGGCGGCCATCGGCGTCGTCCAGACGTGGATGGCCACGCGGATGGGCCAGCGCGTCATGCACGCCCTGCGGGTCCGGCTGTTCACCCACCTGCAGCAGCAATCCCTGTCCTTCTTCACGCGCACCCGCGGCGGTGAGGTCCAGTCCCGCCTCATGAACGACATCGCCGGCATGCAGTCCGTGGTGACCTCCACGGCCACCGGCGTCGCCACGAACGTCACCACCACCGTGGGCACGGCGGTGGCCATGGTGGCCCTGTCCCCGCAGCTGTCCCTGATCTCCCTCGTGGTGCTGCCCCCGGCCATCTGGCTCTCCCGCAAGGTCGCGCTGATCCGGCGCAAGGTCACCGACGAGCGCCAGCAGACCCTGGCCGCCCTGCACGCCCAGGTCGAGGAGGGGCTCTCCGTCTCCGGCGTGCGCCTGGCCAAGACCCTGGGCACCCAGACCCGCGACGCCGCCCGCTTCACCGACCGCTCCGAGGCCCTGATCGACCTCGAGATGCGTTCCCAGCTGGCCGGGCGCTGGCGGATGGCCACGATGCAGGTCGTCTTCGCCGCGATCCCCGCGGTCATCTACCTGGCCGCGGGGTTCCCGGCGACCTCGGGAGGCATGACCATCGGCACGATCGTGGCGTTCACGGCGCTGCAGGGCACGGTGTTCCGGCCCGTGATGGGTCTGCTGAACATCGGCGTGCAGTGGGTCACCGCCCTGGCGTTCTTCTCCCGGATCTTCGAGTACCTGGACCTGGACCCGCAGGTGAAGGCCCCGGCCGAGCCGGTGGCACTGGACCCGGAGCGGGTGCGTGGCGAGGTCCGCTTCGAGGCCGTCTCCTTCACCTATGACGAGCCCACGCCCGACGGCGGCGCGGCACCCGGGCGCGCCCCGCGCCTCGTGCTGGACAGGGTCGAGCTCACCCTGCCCGCCGGGTCCACGACGGCCGTCGTCGGGCCCACCGGCTCCGGCAAGTCCACCCTGGCCTCCCTGCTGCCGCGGTTGCACGACGTCACCACCGGGCAGGTCACGATCGACGGGGTCGACGTGCGCGACCTCGACCCCGAGGTGCTCGCCCGGGTCGTCGGGGTGGTCTCCCAGGAGACGTACCTGATCCACGCCACGGTGCGGGAGAACCTGCTGCTGGCGGACCCGGAGGCCACGGACGCCCGGTTGTGGGAGGTCCTCGGCGCCGCGTCCCTCGCGGACACGGTGGCCGCCCTGCCCGACGGCCTGGACACGGTGGTCGGCGCCCGCGGGCACCGCTTCTCCGGGGGTGAGCAGCAACGCCTGGCGATCGCCCGGACCATCCTGCGCAACCCGCCGGTGCTGGTGCTGGACGAGGCGACCTCCGCCCTGGACAACACCACGGAGGCCCGCGTGCAGGCGGCCCTGGACCGGCTGGCCGTCGGACGGACCACGCTGATGATCGCGCACCGGCTCTCCACCGTGACCGAGGCAGACCAGGTGGTGGTGCTGGAGGGCGGGCGCATCGTCGAACAGGGCCGGCCGGCGGAGCTGCTGGCCGCCGGGGGTCCGTTCGCCACGCTTGCGGCCCGCGGGGAGCAGCTGGCCGGCACCCCGGCCTGAGCCCGACGGCGGCGCCCGGGCCTCGGACCAGTCAGTCCCGCCTCAGCTCCGCCGGACGCTGAAGGCGTTGAGGATGGTGGACAGGCCGAACACGACGCCGTAGACCCCCACCACGATCACCAGGGCCCCGAGCGCGATGACCGGGTTCACGGCCATGACGATGGCCAGCACGACCGCGACCACCACGTTGACCAGGCCCAGGAAGCTGCCCCACCGGCCGGAGCGGCGATCGATGATCTCCAGCAGCCCACGCACGGCCAGGCCGATGGCCAGGATCCACAGCACGGTGAGGGCCCCCACCACGGCGGCGGCGTACGGGAAGACCACCACGGCCACACCGGCCAGCAGCGCCACGATCCCGCCGAGCAGGGGCATCTTCCACCGGCGTCCGGTGCGGCGGCGCTGGACCGCGATCCCGCACCCGGTCACCCCGTCCAATACGAGCCAGAGGCCCACGGCCAGGCTCAGGACCAGCGCACCCGCCCCGGGCAGGAAGAGCATGACCAGGCCGAAGGCGAGGGCCAGGACGCCGCGCACCAGCAACCACCAGAACACGGTCTCCCGGTAGTCGTCGATCACGTCCTCGAAGGCGTTCCGCTCTCCACGCCGAGTGCCCCGCGCCTGCCGGGTTGCGCTGCCCCTGACCATGACGGACCTCCTCGCTCACCGGTCCCCGCCGGTCCGCTCTTCCGCTCCCGACCATGGTCCCACCCCGCCACCGCCGGCACACGGTCCGGCGCGCGGTGCGGGGGCGCTCCCGCGCAGCACCGATTCGTGCCTCCGTGCCCGGGTTGCCCCCTCCCGGTCCGCACAGGCACATCAGGTCCCTTGGCGCTGGCCAAGACCCCCCATCACCGGCTTACGGTGTCCCCAGCCCCACACCGACGGCGAAAGGCACCACCATGTCCAAGGATCCGCACATTCCTGGCACCCCCGGCCCCATCTCGCCACCACTCGAGGAGCCGACCACCCCGGTCGGCCCGCCACCGCCCGCCCCGGACCAGCGGGGCCCGGCCACGGTCACGCCCACGGGCCAGCAGACGGGTGCCCCGCAGGAGGCCATGGGCCAGGGCGGGGAGTACCTCACCACCGCCCACGGTGCCCGCCTCAAGGACTCGGACCACGCCCTGCGCGCCGGCCCACGCGGTCCGCTGCTGCTGCAGGACCACCACTTCCGGGAGAAGATCAGCCACTTCGACCACGAGCGCATCCCGGAGCGGGTGGTGCACGCCCGCGGCGCCGGCGCCCACGGGGTGTTCCGCGGGTACGGCACGGCGGCCAGGATCTGCCGGGCCGGGGTCTTCGCGAAGGACAAGGAGACCGAGGTCTTCGTCCGCTTCTCCACGGTCGTCGGCTCCCGGGGCTCGATGGACGTGGCCCGGGACACCCGCGGTTTCGCCACCAAGTTCTACACGGACGAGGGCACCTGGGACCTGGTGGGCAACAACATCCCGGTGTTCTTCATCCAGGACGCCATCAAGTTCCCGGACGTGGTGCACGCGGTCAAGCCGCATCCGGACCGGGAGATCCCGCAGGCCCAGTCCGCGCATGACACGTTCTGGGACTTCGTCTCCCTGCACACCGAGGCCCAGCACCACACGATGTGGAACATGTCCGACCGCGGCATCCCGCGCTCCTACCGGATGATGGAGGGCTTCGGCGTCCACACCTTCCGGCTCATCGCCGAGGACGGCTCCACGGTGCTGGTGAAGTTCCACTGGAAGCCCAAGCTCGGCGTCCACTCGGTCACCTGGGACGAGGCACTGATCGCCAACGGCGCGGACCCGGATTACCACCGCCGGGACCTGGCCGATGCCATCGAGGCCGGCGCCTACCCGGAGTGGGAGCTCGGCGTGCAGGTCTTCGAGGACAACGAGGACCAGATGTTCGCCGGGATCGACCTGCTGGACCCGACGAAGATCGTCCCGGAGGAACTGGTCCCGGTCGAGCCGATCGGGTTGCTGACGCTGAACCGCAACACCTCGAACTACTTCGCCGAGACGGAGCAGGTCGCGTTCAACCCGAACAACCTCATCCCGGGCATCGACGTCACCAACGACCCGCTGCTGCAGGGCCGGCTGTTCTCCTACCTGGACACCCAGATCACCCGGCTCGGCGGGCCCAACTGGATGCAGCTGCCGATCAACCGGCCGCACGCCGAGGTCAATGACATGCTCCGGGACGGCATGCACCAGACGGCCGTGCACCGCGGCGTGGCCCCGTATCGCCCCAACACGCTGGACGGGGGCAACCCGTTCGAGACCCCCGACGGCGAACGGCCCTTCATCGACCACCCCGCACCGGTGGCCGCCTCGGTCAAGGAGCGGGCACTGCCGGCCACCTTCGACGACCACTTCAGCCAGGTCCGGTTGTTCTTCCGGTCGCTGACCGAGGTGGAGAAGGAGCACGTGGCCCAGGCGTACACCTTCGAGCTGGGCAAGTGCTACGAGCAGGTCATCCGCGAGCGCCAGCTGCGCGCGCTGGCCAACATCGACACCACGCTGGCCGAGGTCGTCGCCGAGGGGTTGGGCCTGACGGCCCCGAAGCCGTCCGAGGAGCTGGCCGACGTCGAGCCCTCCCCGGCGCTGGCCCAGGTCGGCCAGACCTGGCCGGTGGACGGACGCCAGGTGGGCATCATCGTGGGTCCGGACGTGGACGCGGGCCAGCTCGCGGACGCGGTCTCGGCCGTGGACGAGGCCGGGATGGTGCCGCTGGTGGTCGCCCCGACGGGCGGGGAGGCCGCCACCCGGTTGCTCGGCAAGGACCTGCAGGCCCAGCGCACCTACCTGACCGCGGCCTCCGTGGAGTTCGACGCCGTCCTGGTCGCCTCCGCCACCCCGCCCGCCGTGGACGCGGCGCACGGCCTGGACGCGCGGTCCGCGGCGCCCGGCCCGGAGGGCGTGGACCCGCGGGTGGCCAAGGTGCTCAACGAAGTCTGGCGGCATGCCAAGGCCATCGCCGCCTTCGGCTCCGGCGCGGAGGTCCTGCAGGCCACCGGTATGCAGGACACCGAGGGCGTCGTGACCGCCCCGGGCGGCGCGGCGGCCGTGCAGGAGCTGCTGGCCCTGATGCCGGCCCACCGGGTGTGGCACCGCTTCCCGACGACGGGGCGGTTCGCCGGCTGAACCAGAACCGGAAGAGGCGCCGGAGACGGCCGGGAGACGGACCGAGGCAGGAGCGGGCGGATTGTCAGCGGATACCCAGCTGACATCCGGCCCGTTCCCACCGCCGGCGCCTACGGTGGGAACCACCTCATCAAGGTGCGAGTGATGACAGAGGGTCCCGGGCCCGGCATGATGCGTCCCCCTTCACGCAGCCGGACACCCGGGGCCCTGCCCTTGCCCCCACCGGTTCCCTGCCGTCCCGTGGACCCGGCCCCTCCCGCCGGACCGCCCCGGGCCCTACGGTGGAGCACGACGCCCCTCGGACGACCCAGGAGGACCCATGCTCACCCAGGACATCGCCCCCGGCGTGCACCTGCTCGACCACGCCCACGTCAACTGCTACCTCATCGAGGACGACGACGGCGTGACCCTGGTGGACGCCGGGTTGCCCGGGGTCTGGACCGAACTGGGCCGGGCGATCCGCGCCATCGGCCGGACGCCCGAGGACGTCAAGGCGCTGGTGCTGACCCACGCCCACTTCGACCACGTGGGCGTGGCCCGGCGGCTCGTGCACCGCCTCGGCATCCCGGTGTACGCCCACCGTGCCGAGCGGACCTTGGCCGCGCACCCCTACCGATACGCCCACGAGAACCCCCGCGCCGCCTACCCCCTGAAGCACCCCAAGGCCCTGCCCATCCTCACGGCCATGCTCGCCAACGGTGCGCTGGCCGTGCGGGGCACCCGGGTCACTAAGCACCTGGAGGCCGGGGACACCGTCCCCGTGCCCGGCCGGCCGCGCGTCGTCGAGAGCCCGGGCCACACCTACGGCCACTGCGCCCTGCACCTGCCGGACCGCGACGCCCTGCTGACCGGGGACGCGCTCGTGACACTGGACCCCTACACCGGTGACACCGGCCCACGGATTGTGGCCGGAGCCGCCACCGCGGACAGTGCCCTCGCCCTGCGCTCGCTCGACGCTCTGGCGGCCACCGGCGCCACGCTCGTGCTGCCCGGCCACGGCCGCCCCTGGCGCACCGGGATCACCGCGGCCGTGGACCAGGCGCGCCGCCACGGTCCCGCATGAGCGCAGCGGCCCCGTGACCACGCCGGGTGGACCGCCCCTCGGCGGGGCTGGACACCCTGGCTACGCTGGAGCCATGAGCCGCACCACGCCCACCGTCGCCCTGCAGGCTCGCTTCGCCACCGAGCTACCGGAACTGTCCATCCCCTGGGCCGCCGAGGAGACCCCGGCGCCCCGGCTCCTGGTGCTCAACGAGCCACTGGCCGCCGAGCTCGGCCTGGACCCGGAGTGGCTGCGCACCCCGGACGGGGTGGGGTTCCTCACCGGAACCGGTGTGGGTCCCGACGCCGGCGCCGCGCCGGACGCGGACGGTGACGGGCCGGCGTCGGGCCCGGCGGAGCACCCCGTGGCCCAGGGGACCCCCGTGGCGCAGGCCTACGCCGGCCACCAGTTCGGGGTCTACAACCCCCGGCTGGGTGACGGGCGGGCCCTGCTGCTCGGCGAGCTAACGGATGCGGACGGGCGGTTGCAGGACATCCACCTCAAGGGGTCGGGGCCCACGCCCTTCGCTCGCGGCGGGGACGGGCGGGCCGCCGTCGGCCCGATGCTGCGCGAGTACCTCGTCAGCGAGGCGATGCACGCCCTGGGGATCCCGACCACCCGGTCCCTGGCGGTGGTCGGCACCGGACGCACCGTGCTGCGCGAGGACGGCCCGCTGCCCGGCGCCCTGCTGGCCCGCGTGGCGAGCAGCCACCTGCGGGTGGGCAGCTTCCAGTACGCCCGCAGCCTGCAGGACACCTCCGTGCTGCCCCGGCTGGTGGACCACGCGATCACCCGGCACCACCCCGCGGCCGCCGAGGCGGAGAACCCGGCGCTGGCCCTGTTCCACGCGGTGTCCACCGCGCAGGCCTCCCTCGTGGCGCAGTGGCTGCTGGTGGGCTTCGTGCACGGGGTGATGAACACGGACAACATGACCGTCTCCGGCCAGAGCATCGACTACGGGCCCTGCGCCTTCATGGACGTCTTCGACCGGTCCGCCGTCTACAGCTCCATCGACACCTCCGGGCGCTACGCCTACGGCAACCAGCCGGCGATCGCCCAGTGGAACCTGGCGCGCTTCGCCGAGGCCCTGCTGCCGGAGCTGCACGAGGACCCGAACGAGGCGATCGGCCTGGCCACCGAGGCGCTGCAGGACTTCACCCGCCAGTTCAGCGAGGCCTTCTCCCGGGGGATCCGCCGCAAGCTCGGGCTCTCCCCCAAGATCGACACCGCGTCGGTCGGCGTGCTCGGGGATGAGTTCCTGGCCCTGCTGCAGCAGGACCACGTCGACTTCACGGACGCGTTCCGCCGGCTCGGCGCCGCCGCGCGCGGGGACACCGGGCCCGTGAAGGCGGTGTTCACCGACCGCCCCTCCCTCGACGCCTGGCTCGAGCGCTGGCAGCTGCTGGCCCCGGACCCGGAGGTGATGGACCGGGCCAACCCCGTCTACATCCCCCGCAACCACCGCGTGGAGGAGGCGCTCGCCGCGGCCCAGGTGGACGACCTCGTGCCCCTGGAGAGCCTGCTGGAGGCGGTGACCAACCCCTACGAGGAACGTGCCGGGTTGGAGCGCTATGCCGAGGGTCCGCCCGAGGACTTCGGCCGCTACCGCACCTTCTGCGGCACCTGACCCGCGCCTCCCCCACCTCGGCAACTGGAGGTCAGAAAGTGACGCCAGAGGGCCGTTTCCGGGGTCTCGGGGTGATCTTTTGACCTCCAGTTGCCCGGGGCCGGGTGCCGGGGCGGGCCGGGGACGGAGGCGGGGAGCTCAGGGCGTGCGGTCCACGGGGATCAGGCGCACCTCGGTGAGCCGGCCGCCCGCCACCTGTGCCGTCATCAGGGTGCACTCGGGCTGGCGGCGGCGGTCCGTCGGGGACCCGGGGTTGAGCAGCCGCAGCCCCGGGTTCGCCGTGTCCTGACCCGCCACCGTGTCCCAGGGGATGTGGCTGTGCCCGAACACCAGCGCGTCGACGTCGTCGAACGCGGCGGCCATGCGCCGTTCCCGGCCGCGGGCGGGCCCGGTCTCGTGCACCATCGCGAAGCGCACCCCGCCGATCTCCACGCGCGCCACCTCCGGCAACCGCCGGCGCAGCTCCGGGCCGTCGTTGTTGCCCCACACCCCCACCAGCCGGCGGGACCGGGCCTGGAGCTCGTCGA
>DATBUG010000147.1:0-2143 GCA_036516315.1 Citricoccus sp. | reverse complement strand
ACCAGCTGCGCGGCGGGTTCCGGTTCGTCTCGGGCGGCTTCGACGACCAGGACGCCTACGAGCGGCTCGGCGAGACGCTCACCGCCCTGGAGACCTCCCGGGGCACCGGTGGCAACACGGTGTTCTACCTGTCCATCCCGCCGGACTGGTTCGAGGAGGTCAGCCAGCAGCTGGCCGACCACGGGCTGGCCGGGCGGCACCACGACTCGGGGACCCGCCCCTCCCCCGCCCGGTCCGGGTCCACCGGCCGGCCGTGGCGGCGCGTGGTCATCGAGAAGCCCTTCGGGCACGACCTGGCCAGCGCCCGCGAGCTCAACGAGGTGATCGAGCAGGTGTTCGTCCCGGACGCCGTGTTCCGGATCGACCACTACCTGGGCAAGGAGACCGTCCAGAACATCCTGGCGCTGCGCTTCGCCAACCGGCTCTTCGAACCGTTGTGGAACGCCAACCACGTGGACCATGTGCAGATCACCATGGCCGAGGACATCGGCATCGGCGGACGGGCCGGCTACTACGACGGCGTCGGGGCCGCCCGGGACGTCATCCAGAACCACCTGCTCCAGCTGCTCGCGCTGACCGCGATGGAGGAGCCGATCTCCTTCGACGCCGACCACCTGCGCGCCGAGAAGGAGAAGGTGCTCGCCGCCGTCGAGGTCCCGGCCGACCTCGGGGCCGCCTCGGCCCGCGGTCAGTACACCGGCGGGTGGCAGGGCGGGGAGAAGGTCACCGGCTTCCTGGACGAGGAGGGCTTCAACCCGGAGTCCACCACCGAGACCTACGCCGCGCTGCGGCTGGGCATCCGCACCCGCCGCTGGGACGGGGTCCCGTTCTACCTGCGCGCGGGCAAGCGGCTGGGCCGGCGGGTGACCGAGATCGCGATCGTCTTCAAGCGGGCCCCCAACCTGCTCTACCCGGGCCACCGGGAGGACGAGTTCGGCCAGAACACCGTGGTGGTGCGCGTCCAGCCGGACGAAGGCGTCACGATCCGCTTCGCCTCCAAGGTGCCGGGCACCCAGCAGGAGGTCCGCGACGTGACCATGGACTTCGGCTACGGGCACGCCTTCACCGAGGACAGCCCGGAGGCCTACGAACGGCTGATCCTGGACGTGCTGCTCGGGGAGCCGCCGCTGTTCCCCCGCCAGGCGGAGGTGGAACTGTCCTGGGCCATCCTGGACCCGTTCGAGGAGTACTGGGCCACGCTGCCCGGCCAGCCCGAGCCCTACGCCCCGGGCAGTTGGGGTCCGGCCTCGGCGGACGAGCTGATGGCCCGTGACGGCCGTACCTGGAGGAGGCCCTGATGATCGTCGACCTCCAGGACACCACCACCTCCCAGGTGGCCAAGGAGATGAACCGGTTGCGCCAGGCCGGTGGCGTGGTCGCCCTCGGCCGGGTGCTCACCCTGGTCATCTCCACCTCCGCGGACTACGTGGAGCCGTCGATCCGGGCGGCCAATCTCGCCAGCCGCGAGCACCCCTGCCGGATCATCGTGCTGGCGCACGGTGACCCGGACGCCGAGACCTCGCTCGACGCCCAGATCCGCGTCGGCGGTGACGCCGGGGCCTCGGACGTGGTCGTGCTGCACGGGGCCGGATCCAACGCCGAGGACTCGGAGTCCCTCGTCGGCGCGCTGTTGCTTCCGGACGCGCCGATCGTGGCCTGGTGGCCGCACGAGCCGCCGGCGGTGCCGGCCGAGTCCCCGCTGGGGCGGATGGCCCACCGGCGGATCACGGACACCGGGACGGCGCCGGAGGCCCAGCAGGCGCTGATGCACCTGCGGAAGACCTACCGCGCCGGGGACACGGACCTGGCCTGGACGCGGCTGACCGGCTGGCGCATCCAACTGGCGGCCATCCTGGACGGGATGGACGCAGCGGAGATCCGCTCCGTCACCGTGGACGGTGCCGAGGACTCCCCCTCCACCATGCTGCTCGCCGCGTGGCTGACGCTGTGCCTGGACGTGCCAGTCACCATGGCTCACTCGAAGGCCGGCCGGGGCATGCGTTCGGTGCGGTTGCGGCGCGAGGACGGTGACATCGTGCTCTCCCGCCCCGTGGGGGACGTCGCCTCCCTCTACCAGCAGGGCCGTCCGGTCCAGCACCTCTCCCTGCCCAAGCGCAGTGACCAGGACTGCCTCGCCGAGGAG
>DATBUG010000146.1:0-2362 GCA_036516315.1 Citricoccus sp. | reverse complement strand
CCAGCCCAAGCGGCCCCTGGCCCTGGAGGTGGTGCGGACCGAGCGGCTCGGGCCCCATATGGTGCGGTTGACCCTGGGCGGCCCCGGGTTCTCCGAGTACCAGGACAAGGACGCCACGGACAAGTACGTCAAGCTGCTGTTTGCGGACCCTGCGCTCGGCCTCGAAATGCCCTATGACCTCGAGGCGCTGCGCGAGCGTCTCACCCCGGAGCAGATGCCGGTGCGCCGGACCTACACGGTGCGGTCCGTGGACCACGACGCCGGCACCCTCACCATCGACTTCGTCGTCCACGGCGAGGACGGGCTGGCCGGCCCCTGGGCGGCCGCAGCCCAGCCCGGTGACCGGGTCTGCCTGTCCGGCCCCGGTGGGATGTACCACCCCGACCCCGCCGCGGACTGGCACCTGCTGGCGGGTGACGAGTCCGCGCTGCCGGCCATCGGGACCGCCCTGGAGGCGATGCCGGCCGACGCCGTCGGGCAGGTGATCGTGGAGGTCCACGGGCCCGAGGACGAGATCGGGCTCTCCGTGCCGCAAGGGTTTTCCGTGACCTGGCTACACCGGGGGGCGGAGTTCACCCCGGAGACCACCCGGCTGGCGCAGGCCGTCATCGACGCCGAGTGGCAGCCGGGCGCCGTGCAGGTCTTCGCCCACGGCGAGCGGGAGATGGTGAAGGACCTGCGGCGGTACTTCGTGGACGTCCGTGGTGTGGACCGCAGGCAGATGTCGCTGTCCGCGTACTGGGCCTACGGCCGGGCCGAGGAGGTCTTCCAGGCCGAGAAGCGCGAGCCGATCGGGCAGATCTTCCCCGAGGCCTGACGGGCGGACCGGCGGCCGCCGGTCCAGGCCAAGACGATGACGCCGGGAGGCAGGGCATGGGCAACGACCACCACGAAGCGGGCGGGGACGACGCCGGCCGGCCCGACGGCGCCCAGCTCGCCGAGGCCGGGGCGCAGGCCGGAATGCGGGCCGGGGTGCAGGACGACCTCGATGCCGCCGTCGAGCGCTACCGGGCGGCCCGGGAACGCTACGCCGTGGCGAAGTACGAGTACAAGGCGGCCAAGTACGCGCTGAAGGCCGCCCGCCTCCGGGCGGGGGAGGGGCATCCCGGCCGGGACGACGCCCGGAGGAAGGACCACCACGGGCGTCACCACGGTCATCATCGCGGCGACCACCACGTCGACCACCACGGCGGGCACCGCGATGAGCCGCACGGAGTGCCGGGACCAGCCGGGGCTCCAGGGCCCTCACCGGTGCGCCGGTTGGACCACGGGGACCACCGGGACCGCCAGCAGGTGGTGATGGAGGTGGTGGAGACGGAACGGATCGGCGAGCACGTCCAGCGCCTCACGCTCGGCGGGGACGGCTTCGAGGACTTCCGGGACAACGCGTTCACGGACAAGTACATCAAGATCATCTTCGTGGACCCGTCCCTGGGCCTGGAGCCGCCCTATGACGTGAAGCAACTGCGCCGGACGCTGCCCCGGCACCAGCGCCCGGTCCGGCGGACCTACACGGTCCACTCGGTGGACCCGGAGGCGCGGACGCTCGCGATCGACGTGGTGCTCCACGGCGAGGCCGGCGTGGCCGGCCCCTGGGCGGCCAGCGCGCAGGTGGGGGACCGGGTGGCCTTCTCCGGCCCCGGCGGCAAGTACGCCCCGGATCCCGGAGCGGACTGGCACCTGTTCGTGGGGGACGAGTCCGCCCTGCCGGCCATCACCGCCGCCCTGGCCGCCCTGCCCTCGGACGCCGTCGGGACCGCCCTGCTCGAGGTGACCGGCCCCGCCGACGAGCAGGTCCTGGAGCACCCGGACGGCGTTCAGGTGCACTGGCTGCACCGCGAGCCGTCCGTGCCGGGGGCCGGCCCTGGCCCGTCACAGCCGGCGCCGTGGGCCGGGCACGAGCCGTCGCCGCTCGTGGCGGCGGTGGAGGGCCTGGACTGGCGGCCCGGGCGCGTGCACGCCTTCGTCCACGGCGAGAAGTCCGTGGTGAAGCGGTTGCGGACTCACCTGCTCGAGGCCCGCGGCATGGACAAGCGCATGCTCTCGCTGTCCTCCTACTGGACGCGGGGGCGGGACGGCGACTGACGCGCCGGCCGGACCGGCCTCGGGAAGCTGCCGGCGCCTAGGGCACCGAATAGCCGAGCTGGGTGAGCAGGTCGAGGCGGTCCGTCAGGCCTGAGGACTCGGTGATGCGGCCGTGGCGTACCCGGTACATCGCGAACTCGGCGACGTTCACGTGCCGTCGTGTGGGCGCCAGGCCGCCGTACGGGCCACGATGCGTACCACTGCCCCGCAGGTGCACGGCCACGCGGTCCTCGTCGGCGATCAGCTGGACGCGGCGCCAGCGCCAGTCGGGGAAGCC
>DATBUG010000145.1:0-5760 GCA_036516315.1 Citricoccus sp. | reverse complement strand
TTGACGACCGCGTCGTCCTCCCAGGAGCCTTCGAGCAGCTTGTAGACCACGTCGAGGTACTCGTCGGCGTGGTTGTAGCGCTCGTCGTGCTCCATCTGGTCGTCGTGGCCGAAGTTGCGCGCCGCGGAGGGCAGGTATCCGGTCACCACGTTCCAGCCCACGCGTCCCTCGGTGAGGTGGTCCAGCGTGGCCAGGCGGCGGGCGAAGGCGTAGGGGTGCTCGTAGGCCGTGCCGGCGGTGACGCCGAAGGTCAGGTTCTCGGTCACCGCGGCCATCGGGGGGACCACGAGCATCGGGTCGTTGGTGGGGACCTGGGTGCCGGCCTTCAGGGTGGCCTCGTCCGAGTTGCCGTAAACGTCGTAGGGGCCCAGGACGTCGGCGATGAACAGGCCGTCGAACAGCCCCTTCTCGAGGATCTGGGCCAGGCCCGTCCAGTACCCGAGGGTGTTGTAGTCCCGCGCATGGTCGTCCGGGTGACGCCAGAGCCCCGGGGACTGGTGGGCCACGCAGTTCATGTCGAAGGCGTTGAACAGGATCTCGCGCTGGCCGGACGGGGTGGTCGGAACCCCCTCGGGCAGGGCGGAGGCGGCGGAGGCAGGGGTCTGCGGGGTCGGTGAAGTCATGGCGATGCTCCTTCCATCGGTCCTGGCAGTAGCACCGGTCCGGTGCGCGATGGCACACGGTGGTTGCTGCGGCGTCGACGAGCCAGGTCTCTCGGCCGCTCTGGATGGGTACCTGGTTATTGCAGCACACCCGCGCCGGGCCCGGCGAATCAGGTGTCCTTCGGTGACGCTCACTCCCCCGGGCAACTGGCGGTCAGAAGATGACGTTGTCGCGCCCGTTCCGCCCCGGACGCGTCACTTTTCGACCTCCAGATGCCCGCGAGGAGCGGGTCAGGCGGAGCCAGTCGAGAGGTACGGGACGGGGACGGCGCCGTTGACCTCCCAGTCCCCCACCATCCGCGCCATGAAGGCCGCCGGGTCATGGTTGGCCAGGGTGCGGGCGTTGCGCCAGTGCCGGTCCAGCTGCAGCCCGGAGCTCGTGGCGGAGGCGCCCAGGGTGTCGAAGATCCGGGTGCAGGTGTCCAGTACGAGCCGGGGCACCATGACGTGGGCGCGGTGCACGCTCAGGGCGGCCCCGCGCAGGGCGCCTTCCGTCGCGTCGTGCTCGCCCGCACCGGTCCCGACGCCGGCGAGCGCCGCGTCGAGGTCCCGGCCGGCGGCACGAACCAGCTCCTCCACCGCGGCCTGCTGGGCGGAGAGCTCGCCGACGATCCCCAGCAGCTGATCGTCCTCCCGTGGGGTCAGTCCCCCGCCGGTGTTCGGTGACCGGCGCCGCCGCCGCGTCTGGTCGATACCGTCGCGCAACGCGGCGCGGCCCACCCCCGCCAGCAGGGCCATCAGCGTGGCCTCGTGGTGCAGGGGCACGGGCCCGTCGGCCGCCGGCACGGCGAACAGGTCCTCGACGCCGGCCCCGGCGAACTCGACCGTGCCCGTGCCGGTCAGGCGCTGGCCGAAGCCGTCCCAGTCGTCCTTGACCCGGACCCGCGGCTGGCGCACCCGGACGACGGCGAGCGCCTGCGGTTCCGGTCCGACACCAGGGCTGCGGCGCGGGGCCCTCTGCCGTCCAGGCACGCGGATGCCGTCCTCGAGCCGGACGGTGGCCAGGGTCCACGTCGCGAAGATGCTGCCGGTGGTGTAATACTTCCGGCCGCGGATCCGCAGCCGGCCGCCGTCGTCGCGGGACACGTGCGTGTCCACCTCGCCCAGCGCGGGGCCGTGGGCCTCCGACAGCGCGCTGCCGGCCAGGTCCCCGTCCACCACGCGGGCCAGCCACGCCGCGCGCAGGGTCCCGTCCGGCTGGGCGAGGACGTGTTCCACGAAGCTGAGGTGGCTGCGCACCAGGTGGGCCGTGTTCGCGTCCACCGCGGCCAGGTCCATGAGCAACCTCAGCGCGTCCTCCTGCCCCGCCCCGTCCCCACCGGCCTCCACCGGGACGGTGACGGCGCCGATGCCGGCGGAGCGGAGCTGCTCGAGGGCGACGAACGGCAGGTGGCGGCCGGCCTCCCGCGCGGGCTCCCCCCGGGAGATCTCCGCGAAGACCGGGGCGAACCGCTCGGCCAGGTCCTCGTAGGGTGCGGCGTGCGTGAGTGCGGTCATGACTCTCCCATCGCTCCCGGCGGTAGCACCCGGTCCCCTGTCAAGGGCGGGTTGCTGCGGCGTCGTCGATCCGGGTCTCTCGGCCGCTCTGGATGGCGTATGGCTCCATGGGAACAGGAGCGGTGCTGCGGTACCGGGGGATGTGACGTTTTGTGTCGGCCACGGCCGTGGACCTGGATTGACAGGATGCCCCTGAGACCTGCTTCACTGGATGCGCCAACCATCCAGAGCGGCCGAGAGATCTGGCTCCGTGACGCCGCAGCAACCCTCCGCTTCACACCGGGCAAGGGTGCTCATGCCAGAAGCGATGGAGAGTGATCACCATGACTGCCCTTGCCCAGCTGAGCCCTGCCGGCTCGAGCCCCGCTGTCGAGAACGGCGCCGGTACGGCCGGCGCGGAGGTCCTCGACAGCCTGGCGGTGGAGTTCCACAGCGTGGGCCGCGCGTTCTCCACCGCTGACGGCCCACGGGTCGTGTTGCGGGACATCACCCTGACCGTGGCCCCCGGCGAGGTCCTGGCCATCCTCGGTGCCTCGGGCTGCGGGAAGTCCACCCTGCTGCGCGCCGTGGGCGGATTGGACACCGGCCACTCCGGAGAGATCCTCATCGGCGGTGAGCCGGTCTCCCCGTATGACGCGCGCACCGCCGTCGGCTTCCAGGAACCTCGTCTGATGCCCTGGCGTACCCTGCACCAGAACGTGGCCCTGGGCCTGCCGCACGGCACGGGCCGCGCCGAGGGCCGCGAACGGGTGGACCGGTTGCTCGACCTCGTCGGGCTGAGCGCCCATGCCGGCCACCGACCCCGCGAGGTCTCGGGCGGCATGGCCCAGCGCACCTCGCTGGCCCGGGCGCTGGCCCGGCGCCCCGGCGTGCTGCTGCTGGACGAACCGTTCGGCGCCCTCGACGCGCTGACCCGGTTGAAGATGCAGGACCTGCTCCTGGACCTCCACGCCCGCACGGCCACCACCATCCTGCTCGTCACCCACGACGTCGATGAGGCCCTGCAACTGGCCGATCGGATCCTGCTGCTCGGCCAGGATCCCGGCGCCGCACCCGGGGCCACCGCCCGCAAGGTGCTCACCGTGCCCAGCGACCGACCGCGTCCGCGCGGCTCGGCCGAACTCGCCGCGTTGCGCTCGGAGCTGCTCGATGGCCTGGGCGTGGACGCGCACCGGCACTGACCCCGCCACACCGGCCCGGCCGGCATGACCGCGCCCGGCGCCGCCCCGTTCTCTGCGGGGTCGGGCGAAGCGGCCGTGAACGAGCCAGGCCGCTGGCCCCTGGTCTCCCCGTCCGGACAGACCATCCCCTCTCCCCACATTCCCCGCCTTGTGCGATCCCTGTTCCGAAAGGCACCACCATGCGTTCACGACTTCCCCTCGCCGCCGCGGCCCTCGCCGTCTCCGCCCTCGCCCTGACCGGGTGCCTGGCCGGGGAGGGTTCCGGCAACGCCGCCGGGACCGGAGCCTCGGGCGGTGACGGTGGCAACGCCGGCACCCTGGACATCGACTTCGCCACCTACAACCCGCTCTCCCTGGTCATCAAGGAGAAGGGCTGGCTCGAGGAGGAGCTCTCCGACGAGGGCGTCACCGTCAACTGGGTCCAGTCCGCCGGCTCCAACAAGGCCAACGAGGCGCTCCGTGCCGAGGCCGTCGACGTCGGCTCCACCGCCGGTTCCGCGGCACTGCTGGCCAGGGCGAACGGCACCAAGATCAAGACGATCGGGCTGTACTCCCAGCCGGAGTGGGCCGCCCTGGTCACCTCCGCCGGTTCAGACATCACCGAGGTCTCCGATCTGGCAGGCAAGAACGTGGCCGCCACCAAGGGCACCGACCCTTACTTCTTCCTCGTCCAGGCCCTCGAGGACGCAGGCGTGGACCCCTCCGATGTCACGGTGCAGAACCTCCAGCACGCCGACGGCAGCTCGGCCCTGAGCAACGGCTCCGTGGACGCCTGGTCCGGGCTGGATCCGATCATGGCCGGTGCCGAGGCCGACGGTGCCACGCTGTTCTACCGCAACGTGGACTTCAACACCTACGGTTTCCTCAACGCGACCGAGTCCTTCCTCGAGGAGTCCCCCGAGCAGGCCCAGACCGTGGTGGACGTCTACGAGAAGGCGCGCGCCTGGGCGCTGGAGAACCCCGAGGAGACCGCCGCGATCCTCGCCGAGGTGGCCGGCCTCGAGGAGGACGTGGCCACCACCGTCATCCAGGAGCGCTCCAACCTGGACGTTGACCCGGTGCCCGGACAGGCGCAGCTGGACGTGCTCGAGAGGGTCGGCCCCATCCTGGTAGAGACCGGGGATGTGGCCAGCCAGGAGAACGTCGACCAGGCCCTGGCCGAGCTGCTCGAGCCGTCCTTCGCCGAGAAGGCCACGCAGTGAGTTCGCTGGTACGCCCGGAGCACGTTACTCCTGCGTCGAACGACGCGGACCAGGTGTCAGGGCGCCGGAACCGGGGCAGGACGCCGGCCGGCCCCGGTTCCGGCCGTCGCCCCGAGCGAGTCGGCGCCGGACCCCTGGGCACCGCGGCCGGCCGGGCCGCCGTCGGGCTTCTGGTGCCGGTGGCGCTGATCGCGGCCTGGTGGGCCGTGACCACGGCCGGGTTGTTCTCCCCCGTGCAGCTGCCCTCGCCGACCTCCGTGGTGCAGGCAGGCGTGCAGCTAGCGGCGGACGGGGCCCTGTGGCTCCACATCGCCATCTCCGTGCAGCGGGTGCTGGTCGGCTTCGCCATCGGCGCCGCCCTCGGGCTGCTCGTGGGCTCCGTGCTGGGCCTGTCCCAGTGGGCCGACGCCCTGCTCTCTCCCCTGACCGGTGCCATCCGTGCCGTGCCGTCGCTGGCGTGGGTACCGTTGCTGATCCTGTGGATGGGGATCGGTGAGGACTCGAAGGTCACGCTGATCGCGATCGGCGCGTTCTTCCCCATCTTCACCAACGTCTACGCCGCCCTGAAGCACGTCGATCCGCACCTCGTCGAGGCCGGCAGGGCCTTCGGTTACCACGGCCTGCGTCTGCTGCGCACCGTGCAGCTGCCGGCCGTGATCCCCTCGGTGTTCTCCGGCCTGCGCCTGGCGCTGGCCCAGGCGTGGTTGTTCCTGGTGGCCGCCGAGCTCATCGCTTCTTCCATGGGGCTGGGCTTCCTGCTCACCGACTCGCAGAACAACGGGCGCACCGACCGGCTCATCCTGGCCATCGTCCTGCTGGCCGTGATCGGGAAGGTCACCGACGCCCTCTTGGGCCTGGTCGAGAAATGGTCGGTGCGGCGCTGGTCGTGACAGTGCCCCTTCATGCCGCCGTCCGGGCCAGGGGGCGTGGGGACGTCGCAGGTCATCTGGTCACCTCCCGTTCTCCTGAGGGTCCTACGATGACCCCGTGCACCCACGTTTCGCCGAGACACCCCTGGACACCGAGTCGAAAACCCTGCGCGCCGCCGGCACCTGGACGGGCCGCCAGCAGACCCGAGTCGCCGTCCGCGAGTTCGCCTTCACGGTCGACGAGCCCGAGGCCGTGGGCGGGCGCAACGAGGCCCCCACGCCCATGGAGTACCTGGCCGGTGCCGTGGGCGCGTGCATCACCGTGACCATCGACCAGGTCGCCGCGCGC
>DATBUG010000144.1:0-3186 GCA_036516315.1 Citricoccus sp. | reverse complement strand
GCTCGCCCCGTGCTCGGTTCTCCCCGGCCTCCAGGGCCAGGGCGCCGGCACGGCCGTGACCGCGGCGGCCCTCGAGGCGGCCCGCGGCGCGGGGGAGCGGCTCGTCGTGGTCCTGGGGCACCCGGGCTACTATCCGCGCTTCGGCTTCGCGCCGGCGTCGTCCCGGGGGATCAGCGCGCCGTTCGAGGCCCCGGATGAGGCACTGATGGCGATGGTGCTCGGGGATCCGGATGGGTCCGTGCCGGCCGGGGTGATCGAGTATCCGCCGGCGTCCGGCGTGTGAGGGCCGGTCCTTCTCAGGGGCGTCTCAGGCGCGTTCGACCAACAGGATGCGGAAGCCCTTCTCCGTGGCGTACCGCGAGACACTGAACTCACCGGGATGGCGCTCCTGCAGGGCCCGCTGGATCCACGGCAGCAGGGAGTCGGCACCCAGGTTCTTCTGCACCACCAGGTAGGCCTGGCCGTCCGGGGCCAGGCGCGGCAGCCACTGCAGCAGCAGTCCGTGCAGGGCGTCCTTGCCGATCCGGATCGGGGGATTGGACCAGATCAGGTCGAACCGATAGTCCTCGGGCACCTGCTCGGGGCGGCACACGGTGACGTGCTCCAGTCCCAGGGCCGCGGCGTTGTCCCGGCAGAGCCGGGCCGCACGGTCGTTGACCTCGACGGCGGTGACCTCGGCCTGGGGGCTGCGCAGACCCAGCGTGAGCGCCAGCGGTCCCCAGCCGCTGCCCACGTCCAGGAACCGGCCCGCCACCGGCGGGGCCGGGACCGTGCGCAGCATGGCGGCGGTGCCCTTGTCGAGCCCGTCCGGGGAGAAGATGCCGTTCGCGGTCTGGACGGTGACCTCGCGACCGGCCAGGGTGAGCGTCAGGCTGCGGCGCCGCTCGGGCGTGTCCGGGTCTGCGGAGAAGTAGTGTGCGGAGTCCATCACCGACCGATGCTACCGGGGCAGGCTTGACAGGGTCCCTATACTGGTACGCATGTGGATTTTCCTGCGCTGATGCCGAGGTGAGCGTTCCGCTCACGGTTCCGGACCGAGTACTCCCCGCCCTGCCGGGTCGAGGACCCGTCCGTGATGGCAACCCACCCGTTCCGCACCGTTCCGAGCGACCGCCCGTGTCAGGGCGGCGACCGGCGTGCACCTGCCCCTGCCCGCGCCCCGCCGCGGCGGCGGACCGACCCTGCGATAGGTCCCTGCATGACCCCGAACCGACCTGTTCACCGTTCAGCCCACGAACCAGTCCATAACAGCACCCCAGACCGTCCCGGCGTCCCCGCCAGCGACTACCCTAGAGACCACGCACCTTCCAAGGAGACCATGACAGAGAACCCCCAGCACGGGAACGACGAGCGCCGGGCCGAGCAGCCGGACGAGACCCAGATCCAGGACGTGATCGACCGGATCCTGGCCGCGGACGCGGCCAGCGCCTCCGCCGAGCACGGCGTCCGGCCCACCGAGGGACGAGCCCTCGCCCTGTCCGAGGGCGGGGACGGGCACACGGACGCCGACGGCGAGCAGTACGACCTGGCCGAGCGGCAGGCCCTGCGCCGTGTCTCCGGGCTCTCCACCGAGCTCGAGGACATGACGGAGGTCGAGTACCGCCAGCTGCGCCTGGAGCGGGTCGTGCTGGCCGGGCTGTGGTCCGAGGGCACGGCCGCCGACGCGGAGAACTCCCTGCGGGAACTGGCCGCGCTCGCCGAGACCGCTGGTTCCGAGGTGCTCGACGGCGTCATCCAACGCCGCCACACCCCCGATCCGGCGACCTTCCTCGGCAAGGGCAAGGCCGAGGAGCTGCGGGACATCGTGGCGATGACCGGCGCGGACACCGTGATCGTGGACTCCGAACTGGCCCCTTCGCAGCGGCGTGCCCTCGAGGACGTGGTCCGGGTGAAGGTGATCGACCGCACCGCCCTGATCCTGGACATCTTCGCCCAGCACGCCAAGTCCCGCGAGGGCCGGGCCCAGGTCGAGCTGGCCCAGCTCGAGTACCTGCTGCCGCGCCTGCGCGGCTGGGGCGAGTCCATGTCCCGCCAGGCCGGCGGCCGTGCCGCCGGCGGTGAGGGCATCGGCTCACGCGGCCCCGGTGAGACCAAGATCGAGCTGGACCGCCGCCGGATCCGCACCCGGATGGCCAAGCTGCGGCGCGAGATCGCCGCGATGAAGCCGTCCCGGGAGACCAAGCGGGCCAACCGCCGCCGCAACCGCGTGCCGTCCGTGGCGATCGCCGGGTACACCAACGCCGGCAAGTCCTCGCTGCTGAACCGGCTCACGCACGCCGGGGTGCTCGTGGAGAACGCGCTGTTCGCCACCCTCGACCCCACGGTGCGCAAGGCGGTCACCCCGGACGGGATCGGCTACACGCTCTCGGACACGGTCGGGTTCGTGCGCTCGCTGCCCACCCAGTTGGTGGAGGCGTTCCGCTCCACGCTGGAGGAGGTCGCGGACGCGGACGTGATCCTGCACGTAGTCGACGCCTCGCACCCGGACCCGGAGGGCCAGATCGCCGCGGTCCGCACCGTGCTGGCGGAGGTGGACGCCCGCCGGATCCCGGAGATCATCGTGCTGAACAAGGCCGATGCCGCCGATCCGGTGGCGATCGCCCGGCTGCGCCAGCGCGAGCCCCGCTCCGTGGTGGTCTCCGCACGCACCGGGGAGGGCATCACCGAGCTGGAGCGGGCCATCGCGGACGCCATCCCGCGCCCGGACGTGGCCCTGGACCTGCTCATCCCGTTCACCGACGGGGACGTGGTCTCCCGGTTGCACTCCCCGGACGCTGACATCCTCTCCGAGACCTACGAGCCCGAGGGCACCCGCCTGCGGGTCCTGGTCCGGGCCGACCTCGCCGACGACCTGCGCCGCTTCGTCATCGACCGGCCGGAGCCGGCCGGGGCATGACGGACACCGCACAGGACACACCACCGGCCACCGAGGCGGAGCTCGCGCGGACCGATGCCGAGCGCGAGGCCCTGCGGTGGCTGGACGCGGCCGTGCAGGCCACGGGTGGACAGCACCGGGACGGCCAGCGGCGCATGGTGGTCGAGGTCGCCCGCTCCCTGGAGTCCGGCACCCACCTGCTCGTGCAGGCCGGCACCGGGACCGGCAAGTCGCTGGCCTACCTGGTGCCGGCCCTGCGGCACGCGGTGGACGCCGAGCACCCCGTGGTCGTGGCCACCGCGACCCTGGCG
>DATBUG010000143.1:0-1924 GCA_036516315.1 Citricoccus sp. | reverse complement strand
TTGTTCCACATATTGAGACGCCCTCGACGTCGGCGCCGGCCGTGGGCGTGCCTTGGGGTCAGTCGCCGATGACGGCGATGGCCGCGCCGGCCGTCACGGTGGCCCCCGGTTCGGCGCTCAGCGCGGTGATGGTGCCGGACTTGTGGGCGGTGAGCGGCTGCTCCATCTTCATCGCCTCGAGCACCACGATCAGGTCGCCCTCGTCCACGGTGTCCCCGACGCCGGCGGCCACCTTGACGATGGTCCCCTGCATGGGCGAGGTGAGGGTGTCGCCGTTGGCACCGGTGGCCGTGGCGCCCCGGGTACCCCGCGACTTCCGCCGCCGGCCGCCCGGCTTCGCCCCCTGGGCGACGGTCGAGATGGCTCCCAGGATGGCCGGCAGGGTGACCTCCACCCGCTTGCCGTTGACCTCGACGGTCACCGACCGCCGGTCCTCCGCCTCGGGCTCCGCCGGATCGACCGGTGCGGCGAACGGCTCGATGGTGTTCTCGAACGCCGTCTCGATCCAGCGGGTGTGCACGGCGAACGGCGTTCCCTCCTGCGGGGCGAACGCCGGGTCGGACACCACCGCGCGGTGGAACGGCAGCACGGTCGGCATCCCGGCGACCTGCATCTCCGCCAGGGCCCGCCGCGAGCGCTGCAGGGCCTGTTCGCGGGTGGCGCCGGTGACGACGAGTTTGGCGATCATCGAGTCGAAGCTGCCGGAGATGGTCTCGCCCTCCTCGACGCCGGTGTCCACCCGCACCCCGGGTCCGGAGGGCAGGCGGAAGCGCGTCAGGGTGCCGGGGGCGGGCATGAAGTCCCGCCCGGCGTCCTCTCCGTTGATGCGGAACTCGATCGAGTGCCCCCGGACCTGGGGATCGGCGTAGCCGAGCTCCTCGCCGCGGGCCAGGCGGAACTGCTCGCGCACGAGGTCCAGCCCGGTGACCTCCTCGGAGACCGGGTGCTCCACCTGCAGCCGGGTGTTGACCTCCAGGAAGGAGATGGTCCCGTCCGCCCCGACCAGGAACTCGCATGTCCCGGCGCCCACGTAGCCGGCGGCGCGCAGCAGGTCCTTCGAGGCGGCGTACAGCGTCTGCTGCTGTTCCTCCGTCAGGAAGGGGGCGGGGGCCTCCTCCACGAGCTTCTGGTTGCGCCGCTGCAGCGAACAGTCACGGGTGGAGACCACGACCACGGTGCCGGAACGGTCGGCCAGGCATTGGGTCTCCACGTGCCGGGGCGCGTCCAGGAAGCGCTCCACGAAGCACTCGCCGCGGCCGAAGGCGGCCGTGGCCTCGCGGACCGCGGAGTCGTAGAGCTCCGGGATCTCGGCGCGGTCCCGGACGACCTTGATGCCCCGGCCGCCGCCACCGTGGGCGGCCTTGATGGCCAGGGGCAGGCCGTGGGCGTCGGCGAACGCCAGGACCTCCTCCGCACCGGAGACCGGGTCCGCGGTCCCGGGCACGAGCGGGGCGCCGACCTGTTGGGCCAGCTGCCGGGCGGAGACCTTGTCCCCGAGCTGTTCGATCGCGGCCGGCGGCGGGCCGATCCAGACCAGGCCGGCGGCCTCGACGGCCCGGGCGAACTCGGCGTTCTCGGACAGGAAGCCGTACCCGGGGTGCACGGCGTCGGCCCCGGAGGCCTTCGCGGCGGCCAGGACCTTGTCCTGGACCAGGTAGGACTCCGCGGCCGTGGACCCGCCCAGGGCGATGGCGTCGTCGGCCAGCCGGACGTGCAGCGCGTCGCGGTCCGGGTCGGCATAGACGGCCACCGCCGTGAGCCCCTCGTCATGGGCGGCCCGGACCACCCGGACGGCGATCTCCCCGCGGTTGGCCACCAGGACCCGCGAGAAGCGGCGTGGGGCGGCGGTGGCGGTCGGCGTCGTCTGGGCCATCGGGTCGGGACTCCTTCACAAGCGGTTCGCGTCGGCGCGGGCCCGCGGGCG
>DATBUG010000142.1:0-2374 GCA_036516315.1 Citricoccus sp. | reverse complement strand
GTCGGGGTCCCGGCGCCGGTGGCCTCAGGCGCGGGCACGGGCGCGGGCGGCCTTGAGGCGTTCGTTGGCGTCCAGGACCACCTTGCGGATGCGGATGTCCTCCGGGGTGATCTCCACGCACTCGTCCTCGCGGGCGAACTCAAGCGACTCCTCGAGCGTGAGAATGCGCGGCGGGGTCAGGCCCTCGAAGGAGTCGGAGGAGGCCGCACGCATGTTGGTGAGCTTCTTCTCCTTGGTGATGTTCACGTCCATGTCATCGGCGCGGGAGTTCTCCCCGACGATCATGCCCTCGTAGACCTCCGCACCCGGCTGGATGAAGAACGTGCCGCGCTCCTGCAGGTTGATCATGGCGAACGGGGTCGCCGTACCGGCGCGGTCGGCCACCAGCGAACCGTTGTTGCGGTACTCGATCGGCCCGGCCCAGGGCTCGTAGCCGTTGGCGATGGAGGAGGCGATGCCGGCACCGCGGGTGTCCGTCAGGAACTGGGTGCGGAAGCCGATCAGGCCGCGGGCCGGGACGTTGAACTCCATCCGGATCCACCCGGTGCCGTGGTTGGCCATCTCCGTCATCCGGCCCTTGCGGGCGGCCATCAGCTGGGTGACGGCGCCCATGAACTCCTCGGGGATGTCGATGGTCATCAGCTCCATCGGCTCGTGGACCTTGCCGTCGATGGTGCGGGTCACCACCTGCGGCTTGCCCACGGTCAGCTCGAAGCCCTCGCGGCGCATCTGCTCGACCAGGATGGCCAGCGCCAGCTCACCACGGCCCTGGACCTCCCAGGCGTCGGGGCGCTCGGTCGGCAGGACCTTGAGCGAGACGTTGCCGATCAGCTCCGCGTCGAGGCGGTCCTTCACCTGGCGGGCGGTGACCTTGGCGTTCTTCACCCGTCCGGCCAGCGGCGAGGTGTTGATGCCAACGGTCATGGAGATGGCCGGGTCGTCCACGGTGATCAGCGGCAGCGGCTTCGGGGTCTCCGGATCGGTGAGCGTCTCGCCGATCATGATGTCCTCGATGCCGGCCACGGCGACGATCTCGCCCGGACCGGCCGACTCGATGGGCTCGCGGGACAGTCCCTTGGTGCCGAGCAGCTCGGTGATCTTCACGGTCTTGAGCTGACCGTCCTGGCGGGCCCAGGCGACCTGCTGACCCTTGCGCAGGGTGCCGTTGAAGATGCGCAGCAGGGCCAGGCGGCCCAGGAACGGGGAGGCGTCCAGGTTGGTGACGTGGGCCTGCAGGACCTCGCCCTCCGTGTAGGTCGGGGCGGGGATGTGTTCGAGGATGGTGGCGAACAACGGCTCCAGGTCCTCGCTGTCCGGCAGGGCGCCGTCCGCGGGCTGCGTCAGCGAGGCCCGGCCGGCCTTGCCGGAGGCGAAGACGACCGGCAGGTTCAGCACGGAGTCCAGGTCCAGGTCCTCGACCTCCTCGGCCAGGTCCGAGGCCAGCCCCAGCAGCAGGTCCATGGAGTCCGAGACCACGCCGTCGATGCGCGCGTCCGGGCGGTCGGTCTTGTTGACCACGAGGATGACGGGCAGCTTGGCGGCCAGCGCCTTGCGCAGCACGAAGCGGGTCTGCGGCAGCGGGCCCTCGGAGGAGTCCACGAGCAGCACGACGCCGTCCACCATGGACAGTCCGCGCTCGACCTCGCCGCCGAAGTCGGCGTGCCCCGGGGTGTCGATGACGTTGAAGGTGATCGTCTGCCCCTGGGCGGACGGGCCGGAGTAGAACACGGTGGTGTTCTTGGCGAGGATGGTGATGCCCTTCTCACGTTCCAGCTCGCCGGAGTCCATCACCCGGTCCTCCACCTCACCGTGGCTGGAGAAGGCACCGGCCTGGCGCAGCATCGCATCGACGAGGGTCGTCTTGCCGTGGTCGACGTGGGCCACGATGGCGACGTTGCGGAGATCGGAGCGCTGGGTGAGGGTTTCAGTCATAGAGGTGCCTGTTCATCGAGGACGGCGGAAAAGGATGGGGCATGGTCGGCGCAGCCGTCAGATACCCCATTCCATTGTACGGGACGGCGGAAACCCCTCCGGTCCCGCTCCGTGTCCTGCTCCGGCAGGGGCGCGTGAGTGCTCGAGGACCAGGAGGATCTAGTAGGGCGACTCCCCCAGCGACTCGAGCAGCAGGCGCCGCTCGGTGCGCTTGGCGTACTGCTCGTCCGGGTCCGGCACGGGAGCCGCCGCCAGCAGGCGCTTGGTGTAGTCGGCCGCCGGGTGGTGGAGCACCTCGGCCGTGGGCCCCTGTTCCACCTGCCGCCCGTCCTTGAGCACGAGCACCCGGTGGGCCAGCATGTCCACGACCGCCAGGTCGTGGGAGACGAACAGGCAGGCGAACTCGTACCGCGACTGCAGCTCGGCGAACATGTCCAGCACG
>DATBUG010000141.1:0-1836 GCA_036516315.1 Citricoccus sp. | reverse complement strand
AGTCAGTGGCGCTGATGTGGTGGCCAGCGTCATGCTTGCATCCCAACAAATAAACCCCGACGTCGGCCGGTCGGTCCGCTCGGGGTTTGGCGCGTGGCAGCGGGCGAACCCGCCGGTCTGAACAGTGGTTCAGGCCACGCGCTGGAAAACGACGAGTAGTCGCATGCTGGACATGGTGACCAGTATCCCCGAGGCGCGCCGTCCGGCGTCAATCCATCGTCTCACTGTCTCACATGGTGAGACCGGTGTCCGCTCCGTGGACACGCCGGCGCGCGTCCACGGAGCGGGGCTCACCCCAGGTAGGCACCCTCGGCCGCCGAGTGGACGAGCTTGGCGTACTTGCCCAGCACGCCGGTGGTGAACTTCGGCGGCAGGGGCTCCCAGTCCTGGCGGCGCCGAGCGAGCTCGTCCTCCGGGACCTGCAGGTCCAGGGTGCGCCCGGCGATGTCCACGCGGATCGGGTCCCCGTCACGCACCAGCGCGATGGGGCCGCCGTAGGAGGCCTCCGGGGCGATGTGACCGATGCACAGGCCGGTGGTCCCCCCGGAGAAGCGCCCGTCGGTGAGCAGGAGCACGTCCTTGCCGAGCCCGGCGCCCTTGATGGCCCCGGTGATCGCGAGCATCTCGCGCATGCCCGGACCGCCCTTGGGGCCCTCGTAGCGGATGACGACGACGTCGCCGGCCTTGAGCTCCCCGGCCTCCAGGGCGTCCATGGCGTGCCGCTCGCGTTCGAAGACCCGGGCGGTGCCCTCGAAGACGTCCGCGTCGAAGCCCGCGGACTTCACGACGGCGCCCTCCGGGGCCAGGGAGCCCTTGAGGACGGCCAGCCCGCCGTTGTGGTGGATCGGGTCGTCCATCACCCGCAGCACCTTGCCGTCCGGGTCCGGCGGGTTGATGCCGGCGAGGTTCTCGGCCACGGTCTTGCCCGTGACGGTCAGGGCCTCACCGTGGATCAGGCCGGCGTCCAGCAGCGCCTTCATGACCACGGGGACCCCGCCGACCCGGTCGACGTCCGTCATGACGTACTGGCCGAAGGGCTTGAGGTCGCCCAGGTGCGGGACCTTGTCCCCGATCCGGTTGAAGTCGTCCAGGGTCAGGTTCACCCCGGCCTCGCGGGCGATCGCCAGCAGGTGCAGCACGGCGTTGGAGGAGCCGCCGAACGCCATGGTCACGGCGATCGCGTTCTCGAAGGCCTTCTGCGTCAGGATGTCCCGGGAGGTGATCCCCAGGCGCAGCAGGTTCACCACCGCCTCGCCGGACTTGCGGGCGAAGGAGTCGCGGCGGCGGTCCGCCGAGGGCGGGGCGGCGGAGCCGGGCAGGGACATGCCGAGGGCCTCGCCGATGCAGGCCATGGTGTTCGCGGTGTACATCCCGCCACAGGCCCCCTCGCCGGGGCAGATGGCCCGCTCGATGGTGTCCAGGTCCTTCTCGCTCATCAGCCCGCGGGCGCAGGCGCCCACCGCCTCGAACGCGTCGATCAGCGTGACCTGCTTCTCCGTGCCGTCCTCGAGGGTGGCGTAACCGGGCATGGTGGAGCCGGCGTAGATGAAGACGCTGGACACGTCCAGGCGGGCGGCGGCCATGAGCATGCCGGGCAGCGACTTGTCACAGCCGGCCAGCAGCACGGACCCGTCCAGCCGCTCGGCCTGCATCACGGTCTCCACCGAGTCCGCGATCACCTCGCGCGAGACCAGTGAGTAGTGCATGCCGTCGTGGCCCATCGAGATGCCGTCCGAGACGGAGATGGTGCCGAACTCCAGCGGGTAGCCGCCACCGGCGTGCACGCCCTCCTTGGACGCCTGCGCCAGGCGGTCCAGGGACAGGTTGCACGGGGTG
>DATBUG010000140.1:0-4367 GCA_036516315.1 Citricoccus sp. | reverse complement strand
GGGGTCGACACGAGTGGCCGCGGCGCGGTGGGTCCGTGGGGGTCCGGGACCTCGTCCTCGCGTACTGCCGTGGCGTTTCCCCAGAGTGTGGCAGAGCCCCCCTGGACTGACAAGGGTTTCCGTGGTGCATTTACATACTGGAAACGGAATCTGACCCTTGCGCCCGCATTCAGCGTGGGATTCAATGGGTCAATCCCCCCTCACTCGACGCGATCAGTGGTTTCGCGCCGGGGACGCACCGACGACCCGTCCCGTTCCAGGACGCCCAGGAGGCACCGTGACGCCCCAGAGCAGCATGGCCTCGGCGAAACCGCCCGAGCCCCACGCCATCCCCCTCGACGACCGGTCCAAGGCCATCATCGAACAGCTGCAGCAGGATGGCCGGCGCTCGTTCTCGGCCATCGCCCGGGCCGTGGGCCTCTCGGAGGCCGCCGTGCGCCAGCGCGTGGCCAAGCTGCTCGACGACGACATCCTCAAGGTCGTGGCCGTGACCAACCCGATGCAGCTGGGCTTCCCCCGGCAGGCGATGGTGCACGTGAAGACCTCGGCCGACCTCACCGGCACGGCCGACCGCCTCGCCGAGATCCCGGAGGTCGACTACTGCGTGGTCGTGGCCGGGGAGTGGGACGTCCTCGTGGAGGTCGTCTGCGAGGACGACGCCCACCTGCTCGAGGTCATCACCGCCATCAGGACCACCGAGGGGGTCCTGCAGACCCAGACCCTTACCTACCTCTCCCTGCGCAAGCAGGAATACGATTGGGGAACCCGATGACAGACAACACGGTGCGCACCACGCCCACCGGCGCCCGGCGCCAGGACGCCGCCCGCGACCACCTGTGGATGCACATGACCCCACACGGCCCGATCCAGCGCGGTGCCGACATGCCGGTGATCGTCCGCGGCGAGGGCCACATGATCTACGACGACGCCGGCAAGGGGTACATCGACGGCCTCGCCGGGTTGTTCGTGGCCCAGGTGGGTCACGGCCGCGAGGAGTTGGCGCAGGCGGCGGCGAAGCAGTCCCGGGAGCTGGCCTTCATGCCCCTGTGGTCTTACGCCCACCCCCCGGCGATCGACCTGGCCGAGCGGCTGGCCTCCTATGCGCCGGGCGACCTGAACCGGGTGTTCTTCACCACCGGCGGCGGCGAGGCCGTGGAGTCGGCCTGGAAGCTGGCGAAGAACTACTTCAAGGAAACCGGCCGGCCGATGAAGCACAAGGTCATCTCCCGCGCCGTCGCCTACCACGGCACCCCGCAGGGGGCGCTGTCCATCACCGGCATCCCCGAGCTCAAGCAGCAGTTCGAGCCGCTGACCCCGGGCGGGTTCCGGGTGCCCAACACCAACTTCTACCGGGCACCGGAGTTCTGTGCGGACAACGAGAAGGACTTCGGGCTCTGGGCCGCCGAGCGCATCCGCGAGGCGATCGAGTTCGAGGGCCCGGAGACCGTGGCGGCCGTCTTCCTGGAGCCGGTGCAGAACGCCGGTGGGTGCTTCCCGCCTCCGCCCGGGTACTTCGACCGGGTCCGGGAGATCTGCGACGAGTACGACGTGCTGCTGGTGTCCGACGAGGTGATCTGCGCGTTCGGCCGGATCGGCTCCATGTTCGCCTGCACCGACTTCGGCTACACCCCGGACATCATCACCTGCGCCAAGGGCATGACCTCCGGGTACGCCCCGATCGGGGCGATGATCGCCTCGGACCGGGTCTTCGAACCGTTCGCCGGTGACGCCACCTTCGCCCACGGCTACACCTTCGGCGGGCACCCGGTCTCGGCCGCCGTCGCCATGGCCAACCTGGACATCATGGAGCGTGAGGGCCTGAACCAGCGGGTGCACGACTGCTCCGACGCCTTCCGGGCCACGCTGGAGCGGCTGCTGGACCTGCCGATCGTCGGCGACGTGCGCGGCGCCGGGTACTTCTTCGGCATCGAGCTGGTCAAGGACAAGGCCACCAAGACGACGTTCGAGGGTGAGGAGGCCGACCGGTTGCTGCGCGACTTCCTCTCCCCGCAGCTGTGGGACGCCGGCCTGTACTGCCGCGCGGACGACCGGGGCGACCCGGTCATCCAGCTCTCCCCGCCGCTGACCCTGGGCCAGGCCGAGTTCGACGAGATCGAACAGATCCTGCGCGGGGTGCTCCAGGAGGCCTGGAAGCGGATCTGAGCGCCCCGGACCACGGCACTGCGCGCACCCGGCGTCCCGGAAGGGACCCCGGGGCGCGCGGTGCCGTGTGTCATGGCACGATCAGAGGTGGAACCATCGACGAAGGAGAGCAGATGACCGTCCAGCCGGTGACCCCCGATCCCGCCATCAGCGAGGACTTGATCGCCGAGGGCCGCAAGGCGTTCGACCTCGACCGCGCCCACGTGTTCCACTCCTGGAGCGCGCAGCGCAAGATCTCCCCCATGACGGTGCTCAAGGCCGAGGGGCCGCACGTCTGGGACGGTGAGGGCCGGCGGCTGATCGACTTCTCCTCCCAGATGGTGAACACGAACATCGGCCACCAGCACCCCCGCGTGGTCGCGGCGATCCAGGAGCAGGCGGCGAAGCTGGCGACCATCGCCCCGGCCCACGTCAACGACGCACGCTCGGAGGCCGCCCGCCTGGTCACGGACCTGGCCCCGGGGGACCTGAACCACGTCTTCTTCACCAACGGCGGCGCCGACGCCGTCGAGCACGCCATCCGGATGGCCCGCCTGCACACCGGCCGGCACAAGGTCCTCTCCGCCTACCGCTCCTACCACGGGGGCACCGACCTGGCGGTGAACGTCACCGGGGACGCCCGCCGGTTCGACGCGGACCGCTCCGCAGCCGGCGTGGCGCGCTTCCTGCCGGCCTACCCCTACCGCAGCTACTTCCATGCCGAGGACGAGCGCCAGGAGACCGAACGTGCCCTGCAGCACCTGGAGCAGGTCATCCAGCTGGAGGGCGCCCAGAACATCGCGGCAGTCATCCTCGAGTCGGTGCCCGGCACCGCGGGGATCTACGTGCCCCCGGCCGGGTACCTGGCCGGGGTGCGCGAGCTGACCCGCAAGTACGGGGTGCTGTTCATCGCCGATGAGGTGATGACCGGCTTCGGCCGGACCGGCCGTTGGTTCGCCGTCGACCACTGGGACGTCGAGCCGGACCTGATGACCTTCGCCAAGGGCGTCAACTCCGGGTACGTCCCCCTGGGCGGTGTGGCGATCTCCGACGCCGTCTACGAGACCTTCGCCGAGCGCGTCTACCAGGGCGGACTGACCTACTCGGGCCATCCCCTGGCCTGCGCCGCGGCGGTCGCGACCATCACCACCATGCAGGACGAGGGCATGGTGCAGAACGCCGCCCGAGTGGGCGAGGAGATCATCGGCCCGCGCCTGCGCGAGATCGCCGGGCGCCACCGGTCGGTGGGCGACGTGCGCGGTCTGGGGGCGTTCTGGGCGGTGGAGCTGGTCAAGGACCGCGTCACGAAGGAGCCGATGGCCGCCTACGGCGGGTCCAGCCCGGAGATGAACGAGCTCATCGCCGAGTGCAAGAAGCACGGGCTGCTGCCCTTCGCCAACTACAACCGGATCCACGTGGCCCCGCCGCTGAACACCCCGGACGAGGTGCTCCACGAGGGACTCGACATCCTGGACCACGTCCTGGCGGTCGCCGACCGGCACGCCGCGGGCTGATCCGGCACCCGAACCGGCGCCCGGTCCGTCGCCCGGACCACGGATCCGTCAGCGGCCGCTGACCACGTCCGCGATCCGGGCGACCGGGTGCGTCGTGGTCCGGCGTCCGTCCGCCTCGCGGGCATCGGCCAGGTGGTACGCGCGGTACATCGCAGCCACCCCCGCATAGCGCAGCGGCTCCGGCTCCCAGCGGCGCACGCGGTGGTTGACCCAGGGGTGCCGGGTCCGGGGCGTGTCCCGTCCCAGCACCAGGTCGGCCAGCGTCCGGCCCGCCAGGTTGGTGGCCGTCACGCCGGTGCCCACGTACCCACCCGCATGCCCCAGGCCCGTGGCGGGATCGTAGGTGACCGTGGGACGCCAGTCCCGCGGGACCCCGAGCACCCCGGACCAGGCGTGCTCCACCGGCACCCTGCCGTCGTCGGCCACCGCCGGGAAGAACTCCGCCAGGATATGCGTGAGCGCGGTGATCGTGCGGGGTTGGGTGGCGCCGTCGGTGTCGACGCCGGATCCGAAGCGGTACGGCACCCCTCGCCCGCCCAGGGCGATCCGCCCGTCCGCGGTGCGCTGGATGTACACGTAGGCGTGGGCCAGGTCCTCGACGGTCTCCATCCCGTCCCAGCCGATCTGCTCCCACACCTCCGGCGCCAGCGGAGCGGTGACGATCATCGAGGAGTTCATGGGGATCCAGTCCCGCCGGTGGCCGTCCAGCAG
>DATBUG010000139.1:0-1704 GCA_036516315.1 Citricoccus sp. | reverse complement strand
CGGACTATGTCGCAGCATACCGAGCGGGCCTCTCCAAGATTGCCGATCTCGAGTGCGACATTCTGCTGACCCCGCACCCTTCCGCAAGCGCGATGGTCGAGCGCATGACCGGCGCCAAGCCGCTCTCCGACGCCACCGAGGTCGAGGTGCCCGGGCTGCGCGCCGAGCCCGGCACGGAGGTGCTGCTGCGGGTGGGATGAACCGCCCGGCCCCACCGGCGCCGGGCGTCATGTCACCGGCCGGCAGCCATTGGGACCGATGGGGCATCAATGCCCCGCCGGTGCGGTGCGCGGGCACTCCGTCCGGTAGACAGGTGTGAGCCAGCTCTCACTGAACGCCTGCGAGCGCCCGGTCACGCGGCCCCGCCGCGCACCGTGCGCCGCCATCCGTCCTGGAGGGGACATGCCCAGAACCCTTTCCCGGCGCGACTTCCTGCTGGGGAGCGCGTCCGCCTCCGCCCTGGCCCTGCTCACGGGGTGCAGCGCGAGTTCCTCCACGGTGGCGGGCGCGCCCCGGCAGTCGGTCTGGTCCACGTACCAGGTCGGCACCGGCACCTATAACGACCTGGCGGCCATCGCCAACACGCTCACCGGTCAGGCCGGTGTGCAGGTGCGCCTGATGACGGCGGACACCGGGATCGGCCGGCTGGCCCCGATGATCAACGGGACCGCCCACTACGCCCGGGCCGGGGACGAGTACTACTACGCCTTCGAGGGTGACGACGAGTTCGCCTCCGCCCAGTGGGGACCGCAGCCGATGCGGCTGGTGTGGACCCCACCGGGCAACTACGGGGTCCTGGTCCGCCAGGACAGCGGGATCGAGACCGTGGCGGACCTGCGCGGCCGGAAGTACCCCCGCCTCGTGGCCAGCACCTCCATGAACCGCAAGCTCGAGGCCATCCTCAACTACGGCGGGCTCACCCCGGCGGACGTGAACCTGGTGGACATCGCCTACGGCGAGCAGATCGAGGGCATCAAGACCGGCCAGTTGGACGCCATGTACCAGAACGTGGTGGGCGCCAACGTCGAGGAGCTCGCCGCCCAGTACCCCATCCGCTGGCTGGACCTCGGCGGGAACGACCCGTCCCGGTACGAGACCTGGGACGAGCTCTCCCCCATGGTGACCCCCGGCCGGTTCACCGGCGGAGCCGGCATGACCGGGGACGAGTCGGCCGTGAACATGCGTTACACGCTGCCGCTGACCACCCTGGCCGACCGGCCGGCCGAGGAGGTGGCCCGGTTGGTGACGGACCTGCACCGGTACTTCGAGCACTACCGGGACGCCACCCCGGACGCGGAGAAGTTCGCCGTGGACCAGATCATGACCTCGCCGCTCGTCATCCCGTTCCACGAGGGCGTCATCGACCTGCTCAAGGAGCACGGGCGGTGGGACGCCTCCGTGCAGCGGCGCCAGGACGCGCTGCTGGAGCGCGAACAGCTCCTGGCCGAGGCCTGGCCCCCGTTCTGGGAGCAGCACTCCGGGGACGAGGGCCCGGCCCGCGCCTGGCGGGACTGGAAACGTGAGCACCTGCCCGCCCTGCCCACCCAGGACCCGACCGACGGAGGCACCGCATGAGCACCACCCTCTCCTCGACCGCTCCCGGCGGGGCCACCCCCGCGGCTACCCCCGCGGCCACCGGCGCAGGAGGCGCCGCCACCGCTGCCGGGCCCGCCGCGCACCGCGGCGTGGACACCCCCGCGGGCA
>DATBUG010000138.1:0-1521 GCA_036516315.1 Citricoccus sp. | reverse complement strand
GGCAGGATGGTCAGCACGCCCTCGGGGATCCCGGCCTGGAGGGCCAGCTCGCCCAGGCGCAGGGCGGTCAGCGGGGTCAGCTCGGCGGGCTTGAGGACCACGGTGTTGCCCGCGGCCAGGGCGGGGGCGAACCCCCAGGAGGCGATCGGCATGGGGAAGTTCCACGGCACGATCACCCCCACCACCCCGAGCGGCTCGTGGAAGGTGACGTCCAGCCCGCCGGCCACCGGGATCTGCTGGCCCAGGTGCCGCTCCGGGGCGGCGGCGTAGTACTCGATCACGTCCCGGGCATTGCCGCCCTCCCAGCGGGCGTTGCCGATGGTGTGCCCGGCGTTGGCCACCTCCAGTTGCGCCAGGTGCTCGACGTCGGCGTCCACGGCGGCCGCGAATCGCCGCAGCAGCCGCGCCCGGTCGGCCGGGGCCACCGCGCGCCAGGACTCGAACGCCGCGGCGGCCGCGGCGATGGCCCGGTCGGTGTCCTCCACGGTGCTCAGGCCGATCTGACGGATCGGCTGCCCGGTGGCGGGGTTCAACACGGTGTGGGTCGTCTGGCCGGTCATCGGGTGTTCACCTCTCGGGTGCTGTGCAGGGCCGCGGCCTCCACGAAGGCCTCGAACAGGCGCGGATCCTCGGGGTTCTCCTCGGGGTGGAACTGGACACCGAGCGCCCAGGGGGCACCGGCGTCGGACCGGCCCGACGCGTCCAGCTCCACCGCCTCGATGGTGCCGTCCGCCGCCCAGGCGGTGGCGCACAGCCCCTCGGCGAGGCGGTCGATGGACTGGTGGTGGTAGCAGGGGGCGGTGGCCTCGCCGCCCAGGAGCTGCTCGGCCAGGGACCCGGGGGCGGTGGTGAAGTCCACCGCGCCGAACAGGCCGGGGGCGGGCTGGTAGTTCGACCCGGCCGGCAGTTCGGGGACGTGCTGGTGCAGGGTCCCACCGAGGGCGACGTTGAGCACCTGCACGCCCCGACAGATCGCGAACAGCGGCAGGCCGACCTCCAGGGCCGCGCGGGTCAGGGCGAAGTCGTGTTCGTCCCGGGCGGGCTGGAAGAAGGAGGTGGGGTGGGGCTCGGCGTCGTACTGGGCCGGGTCCACGTCCACTCCGCCGATGACGATCAGCCCGTCCAGCACCTCCAGCACGGACGGGTCCGTGCCGACGGGTGGGAGCAGCAGGGGGGTGCCCCCGGCGCGGTCCACGGCGGTCACGTAGTTGCCGGGGACGATCGCCGCGGTGTTCTGCCAGACGCCCCAGGACGCCTGCTGCCAGTAGGTGGTCAGGCCGATGCGCGGCCGGCGCAGGATGGTGCCCGCCATCAGTGCCGCTCGAATCCGCGGCGGACCTCCCAGTCCGTCACCGCCGCGTTGAACTGCTCGAGCTCCACGTCCGCGTAGTGCGTGTAGTGCTCCACCACCTGCTCGCCGAGCACCTCCCGGGCGATCGGCGAGTTCGCGAACAGCTCGCGGGCCTCGGCCATGGTGTGCGGGACGTGCTCGGCCTCGGACTCGTAGGCGTTGCCCGCCAC
>DATBUG010000137.1:0-1842 GCA_036516315.1 Citricoccus sp. | reverse complement strand
CATCAGCAGGGTGTTGACGATGCCGAAGCTCGCGGCGAGCAGGGCGATCAGCGCGAAGCCGTTGAGCACCCAGGTGACGGTGTCGATGATGCCGGTGATGACGCCGAGCTGGTCCTCCACGGTCATCGCCATGAAGCCCTCGTCGCTCAGGGCCGTCTTGACCGCCTGCTCGTGGGCGGCCATGTCCTCGACGTCCGCCACGGCCTGGACGTAGGCCTGCGGCTGGTCGACCTCGAGCCCGGAGACCTGCAGCTCGTACAGTTCCTCGTTCAGGGCGCTGGAGGGCAGCGGGCTGGCCCCGACCCCGGAGATCGCGGCCTGAGAGACGCCCACGATCCGGGCGTCGACAGTCTGCACCTGCTGGGCTAGGTCCTTGACGCCGATCGTCACCGTCTCGCCGAGGACGTCCTCCGGGTCCTCGGTGCCGTAGACCTCGAGCCAGGTCTCCGGGATGGTGATCTCCATGGCGTCCCGGCCGGGCTTCTCCCCGGCGGCCAGTTCCAGGGCCGCCGCGTTGGCGGGCAGGTCCATCGAGTCGAGGGTGTACTGCTCGCCCTCGGCGGTCTCGAGGTATTCGGCGGCGACGAAGACGATCGGTTCCACGTTCTCCAGGTGCTCGATCCCCTTGATCGTCTCGATGTCCTCCTCGGTCAGCATGCTCATGCCGAACTCGCCGGTGGCCTGGGCCTTCTGCGGGTCGTACTCCGCCGGGCCGGTACTGCCGGGCATCTGGGCGGAGGCGTCCACCCCGGGCATGATGAACACCTGGTCCACCTCACCGAACCCGGACACCATGGTGTCGACGTACTTGTTGATGCCCGCGCCCAGCCCGGAGGTCAGCGTCAGGGTGAACGCCCCGATGACGATGGCGATCACGGTCAGGAAGGTCCGCAACTTGGACCGCATGGTGTTGCCGAGCGCCGTACCGGCGATGTCCACGCCCCTCATGCGCGCTCCTCCCCCGCAGTACCGTGGCCGGTGCCGGTGCCGGCGCCTGTGCCGGTCTCAAGCCCCGGGCCGTCCACGACGACCGGGGCCGCGTGCCTGCCGTGTCCACCCGTGCGGCGGGAACCCTGGCGGGAGGCCTGGCCCAGTCCGGCCCCGGACTCCCGGACGGTCTCGCCGGAGTCGTCGGCGATGATCATCCCGTCCTGCATCAGCAGGCGCCGCTGGCAGCGCGCGGCCAGGTCGTCGTCGTGCGTCACCACCACGAGCGTGATGCCTCGCTCCGCGTGCAGGCCGAAGAGGATGTCCTCCACGACCTCGCCCGTGGCGGTGTCCAGGTTGCCGGTGGGCTCGTCCGCGAAGAGCACGGACGGGTTGTTGACCAGTGCCCGGGCGATGCACGCGCGCTGCTTCTGGCCGCCGGAGAGGTCCGTGGCCTTGTTGTGCGCCTTGTCCGCCATGTCCAGCTGCTCGAGGACCTCCAGCCCGCGCCGCTTGCGTTCGGCCTTGCCCACGCCGGCGATCTTCAACGGGAGGATGACGTTCTCCAGCACGGTCTGGTTCGCGTTGAGGAAGAACTGCTGGAACACGAAGCCGAAGGTCTCGTTGCGCAGCTCGGAGACCTGCGCGGCCTGGAGCTGGCTGACCGGCCGGCCGTTCATGGCGACCACGCCGGACGTCGGCTCGTCCAGCAGGGCGAGCAGGTGCATCAGGGTGGACTTGCCCGAGCCGGACTTGCCGACGATCGCGACCGATTCCCCCTGGTGGATCTCGAAGGTCAGCCCCTTCAGCGCGTCGAAGCGGGACTCACCCCGGCCGTAGACCTTGACGAGGTTCTCGGTCTCGAGAACGGGTGCTGACATGGATTCCCTTCCGTGGAGACGGGTGCGGTGACCC
>DATBUG010000136.1:0-22205 GCA_036516315.1 Citricoccus sp. | reverse complement strand
ACGGACAGGATGGTGGCGGCGCGCTCGGCCCGCAGGCCCGCGTCCACGGAGGCGCCGGTCACTGCGGCACCGCCTCGGTCTCGCCCTCGTCCGGGCGGGCGGGGTCGCCTCCCGGTCCGGAGTCGGGGCTCGGTCCGGGCTCCTCGGCCCCCGGGCCGGCGGCCCCCTCGGCTTCCGTGTCCGTGACCGGGTCACGGTCCCCGGCGCCGTCCGTCGCCCAGATCCTGGTGTCCAGCAGCACGCGGGCGTGGCCGGTGGTCAGGAGCTGGTCGAGCATCGGGGTCAGCGCCGTCATCGCGTCGTCGGCCTCGAGCTGGACCGGGTACTGGGCGGTCAGCATGGCCAGCAGGGACCCGGCGGCGAACTGGGCGTCCGCGGCGGGCAGCTCGGGATCCCAGCCGATGAGCACGTCGGTCGGGTCATCGGTGCGCTCCGGGGTGTAGGAGATGGCGAAGGCGGAGACGGTCCCGCCCTTAGCCTTCGGGCGCGTGCGCAGCACCACGGCCCCGGAGGCGCCGGTCTGCGGGCCGAGCAGCACCTGCTGGGCCCGGCCCACCGTCATCTCGGCCGGATCCCAGTCGTGCACCGCCTGGTAGAACACGGCCACGGCCTGCGTCAGCTCCACCGAGCCGGTGGCGGCCTCCTCCAGGGTCATCCCGCCCTCCTGCAGCTCCGGCGGAGCCAGGACCTGGGGCCCGACGACGATGCGCCGCGAACGCTGCACCTCACGGAACCCGTGGGCGGCCAGGAAGCCCTGGGTGGCCTCGGCGCCGGCGGGCACCTCGCCCTCGTGCTCGACGGCCAGCCGGGTCTTGAGCTCGGCGGTGCCGGTGTCTTCGACCGACACCTCGGCCTCGGCCCGCAACGCGTTCAGCAGCATCGAGCCGATGCCGCGGCGGCGCTCGGACGCGGCCGTCTCGGCGTAGAACCACAACCGCTGCGGGTGCACCCTCGAGGTGGACACGGCGGCGGCGGCCACCGGGACGCCGTCGTCCTCGGCCACCAGGCACCGCACCCATCCCCCGCCGCCCTCGCCGTCGGCCGAGGGCCGCAACAACGCACGATCCTGGTGCTGCTGCGGGTCGGCGGGGTCTCCCCAGGTCTCCAGCAACCGCAGGTCGTCGCCCTCGGCCCAGGGACGCAGGGTGATGCCCGCCGGCTGCCCCTCGCCCGGCCCGCTCACTGCGCCAGCCGCTCGAACAGCCAGCCGCGGACCTGGTCCAGGCCCACGCGCTCCTGGGCCATGGTGTCGCGCTCGCGGATCGTCACGGCCTGGTCCTCGAGGGAGTCGAAGTCCACGGTGATGCAGTACGGGGTGCCGATCTCGTCCTGGCGGCGGTAGCGGCGGCCGATGGCCCCGGCGTCGTCGTAGTCGATGTTCCAGGCCCCACGCAGCTCGTCGGCGAGCTTCTTCGCGGTCGGCACCAGCTCCTCCTTGCGGGACAGCGGCAGCACGGCGGCCTTGACGGGGGCGATGCGCGGGTCCAGGCCCAGCACGGTGCGGGTGTCCGTGCCGCCCTTGGCGTTGGGCGCCTCCTCCTCACGGTAGGCGTCCACGAGGAACGCCATCATGGACCGCGTCAGACCGAAGCTGGGCTCGATCACGTAGGGGGTGTAGCGCTCCCCGGTGCCCTGGTCGAAGTACTGCATCTTGGTGCCGGAGGCCTCCGTGTGGGCTCCGAGGTCGAAGTCGGTGCGGTTGGCGATGCCCATCAGCTCACCCCATTCGGAGCCCTGGAAGCCGAAGCGGTACTCGATGTCGATCGTGGCGTCCGAGTAGTGGGCCCGCTCGTCGTCCGGCACGTCGAAGCGGCGCATGTTGTCCGGGTTGATGCCCAGGTCGATGAACCAGTTCCAGCACGCCTCCACCCAGTCGTCGAAGTGCCGGGGGGCCTCGTCCGGGCGGACGAAGTACTCGATCTCCATCTGCTCGAACTCACGGGTGCGGAAGATGAAGTTGCCCGGGGTGATCTCGTTGCGGAAGGCCTTGCCGATCTGGCCGATGCCGAACGGAGGCTTGCGGCGGGCCGCGCCGACCACGTTGAGGAAGTTCACGAAGATGCCCTGGGCGGTCTCCGGGCGCAGGTAGTGCAGGCCCTCCTCGTTGTCCACGGGGCCGAGGAAGGTCTTCATCAGCCCGGAGAAGGTCTGGGGCTCGGTCCACTGTCCGCGGGTGCCGCAGTCCGGGCAGACGACCTCGTCCATGCCGTCCGCCCCGCCCTCGGGCTTGCGGCCCTTCTTCGCCTCGAATGCCTCGATGAGGTGGTCCTGACGGTGGCGCTTATGGCAGGACAGGCACTCGACCAGCGGGTCGGTGAAGGTCTCCACGTGCCCGGAGGCCTGCCAGACGGCGCGGGGCAGGATGATGGAGGAGTCCAGCCCGACCATGTCCTCACGGCCGCGCACGAAGGTGTTCCACCACTGGGTCTTGATGTTGTCCTTCAGCTCCACGCCCAGCGGCCCGTAGTCCCACGCCGAGCGTGAACCGCCGTAGATCTCTCCGGCCTGGAACACGAAACCGCGGCGCTTGGCGAGGGAGATGACCTGGTCGAGGGTGGACTTGGGGGCCATGGGGGCATCACATCCGTGTCTGCGCGGTCGTCCGCTGGCGGCGGTCCGCGCTGGTGCTGGTGAATCGGGCAGGGACAGCCGGCCGGAGCCGGCGCTACCGTGACAGTCTAGGTGCCCCGCCCTCCCGGCACGGAACCGGGCCGGTCCCGGTGGCAGGGCCACCCCACTCCCGCCTGACCGGGACATGGGCCACAATGGAGCCATGTCCGATCACGCCGAACGGCACGCCCCCGATCCTCCGGCCGACCACCCGGTCCCGCTCCAGATCCGGGACGAGGTGATCCGGCTCGGACAGGCCCTCAAGCTCGCCAACCTCGTCGAGGACGGCGCGGAGGCCCGGGTGGTGATCGAGGCCGGCCTGGTCCAGGTCAACGGGGACCCCGAGACGCGCCGCGGGCGCCAGCTGCACCACGGGGACATCATCGAGTTCTCCGGGGACGCCGTGAAGGTGGTGCCGGCCGGCGGGTGAGGGCCGGCCGGGTCAGCGGACCACGTAGTCCAGGAACTCCCCCACGTGCCGCAGTTCCTGCGGGCCGATGCCGTGGCCGATCCCGGCGTAGAGCACCTTGGTCAGGTCCACGTGCTCGTTCATCCAGGCGTGCGTGTACTCGATCTTGTCCTGGGTGATCACCGGGTCCTCCTGGTCCCGGCCCCAGAACACCTTGGGCTTGCGGCGCTTGACCGCCTCGTCGTCGAAGAACCCGGCCAGCGGCCCGGCGCCGGCGCCGCCCTGGTCCGGGTCCACCGTGAAACCGGAGAGCCCGACCACGCAGGCGTAGGCCTCCGGGTCGAGGCGCAGCAGGGAGGTGGCCATCGCCATCCCCATGGAGAACCCGAGCAGCGAGGTGCTGGCGAACTGTCCGCGCTGGGAGTCCACCCAGGCCTGCAGGTCCTCGACGGCGGCCCGCACGGCCAGCGGCGAGGAGGTCAACGACGCCGAGAGCGGGAACCAGGTGTAGCCGCCGTGGTCCATGGCCAGCGGGGCCCGGACGGAGGCGATCGTGAACTTGCCCGGCAGCTCGGGGACGATCCCGAACAGGTCGTTCTCGTCCGCCCCGTAGCCGTGCAGGACCACCAGCAGGTGGGTGCCGGCGCGCTCGCCCTCCGGGCGGGACCAGCGGACGAACGGCTCGGGCGTGACGGTGGCGGCGGTATCAGTCATACCCACAGGGTAGGGCCGCCGGATGTGACCAGCCGGTAGGCCCGGCCTACGATCGGAGCCATGGACGACTCCGCCTCCCTGCACCCCATCCACCCCTGGCGGCGCCTGGTCGCCCTGGGGGACTCGTTCACCGAGGGCATCGGCGACCCGGACCCGGACCGGCCGGGGTACCACCGCGGTTGGGCGGACCGGGTGGCCGAGGAACTGGCCCACCGGGTGCCCGAGGGCGAGGACTTCTCCTATGCCAACCTGGCCGTGCGCGGACGGCTGATCGACCAGATCGCCGCCGAGCAGGCCGGGCCGGCCCTCGAGCTGAACCCGGACCTGGTCACCCTGTGCGCCGGCGGCAATGACGTGATCCGCCCCTCCGGGGACCCGGACGCCATCGCCGCGCGCCTGGACGAACTCGTGGGGCGCCTGGCCACCGGCGGGGCGACCGTGGTGCTGTTCACGGGCCCGGACGTCCGGGACACCCCGGTGATGGGCCGGATCCGCGGCAAGGTGGCGATCTACAACGAGAACCTGCACGCCGTGGCACTGCGCCACGATGCCCTGGTGGCGGACCTGTGGGCGTTGCGCGAGCTCACGCGGCGTCAGATGTGGGACGCGGACCGGCTGCACTTCTCCCCCACCGGTCACCACACGATCGCGGCCATGGTGCTGGACACCCTCAACGTCCCGCACGACCTGCACCCGCTCGAGCCGAAGCCGGCCACGCAGCGCAGCTGGCGGGCCGCCCGCACCGAGGACGTGCTCTGGGCGCGCACCCACCTGATGCCGTGGGTGCTGCGCCGGTTGCGCGGGCAGTCCTCCGGGGACGGCCGCGGCCCCAAGCGCCCGCTCGCCGAACCGATGTTCGGCCACCCCATGCCCCGCGGCTCGGACCCGCATGACGAGGCTCCGCTGCCGGCCTCCTAGACGCGGCGGCGGGTAGCCGCACACCATCCGCGGACCGGCGGTAGAGGCCGGTCACAGGCCGGTCAGAGGCTCAGGACCCGCTTCATCTCGGCTCCCAGCTGGTCCATGTCCGTCAGGAAGCCGTCGTGGCCGATCGGCGAGTCGATCATGTAGACCGGGACGTCGCCGGGCAGCTGGCGGGCCAGTTCCTGGGACTGGGCGGGGAAGTACAGCCGGTCCGAGTCAACGGCCGCGATGAACGCGGTAGCTCCGATCCGGGCCAGCACCTCCTTCTCGGGCCCACGTCCGCGGGCGACGTCGTGGCTCATCAGCGCCTCGGTGAGCACCAGGTAGCTGTTGGCGTCGAAGCGGCCGGCGAGCTTGGTGGCCTGGTGGTCCAGGTAGGACTCCACCTGGTACCGGCCGGCACGGCGCAACGGGTGCCCGAACGGGTCCTCGTCCGCCTGCGGGCTGCGGCCGAAGCGCGACCCCATGTCCGGCTCGGACCGGTAGGTGATGTGCGCGATCCGACGGGCGATACCCAACCCGGCATCCGGGCGGGCGTGCCCGTAGTAGTCTCCGCCGTGGAAGTCCGGGTCCAGGGTGATGGCCTGGACCTGAGCCTGGGCGAACGCGATCTGTTCGGCCGTGGAGTGTGCGCCACAGGCGATCACGGCCATCCCGCGGACCCGCTCGGGATAGGTCGCCGCCCATTCCAGGGCCCGGGCCCCGCCCATCGACCCGCCGATCACGGCTTGCCAGGCCTCGATGCCCAGCGCGTCGGCGAGCCGGGCCTCGGCGTGGACGGAGTCACGGATGGTCGTGAACGGGAAGCGGGACCCCCACGGGACGCCCTCGGGGTCCAGGGAGGACGGCCCGGTGGTGCCGTAGCAGCCCCCGAGCATGTTGGGGGCCACCACGAACCAGGTGTCCGTGTCCACGGGCGCACCGGGCCCGATGATGCCCTCCCACCAGCCCTCCTCGGGTTCGCCGGTGGAGGCGGCCACGTGGGTGGAACCGGTGAGGGCGTGCAGCACGAGCACGGCGTTGGACCGGTCCGCGTTGAGCGTTCCCCACGTCTCGTACGCGATCTCCACGGCGGGCAGGTGCCCACCGGTCTCGAAGTCGAACGCTCCGGTCCGCAGCGAGTGCAGGCCGCCCTCGGGCAGGACGGTGCTGGTCTGGTGGGGGCTGGTCATGGTCATGGTGTTCCCTCCGTGGCTCACGCGCTCACGTTGGCGGCGGCGAACCCCTCCTCGAGGTCCGCCAGGATGTCCTCGATGCTCTCCACGCCCACGGACAGCCGGACCAGGCCGGGTGTGACGCCGGCGGCCCGCTGCTCGTCCTCGGTGAGCTGGGAGTGTGTGGTGGAGGCCGGGTGGATCACGAGCGAGCGGATATCGCCGATGTTGGCCACCTGGTGGTGCAGGCGCAGGGCGTCCACGAACCGGGCGCCCGCCTCGCGGCCGCCGGCGATCTCGAAGGACACGAACCCGCCGGCCCCGCCGGGCATGTACTCCCGCGAGCGCTCGTGCCAGGGGCTGGAGGCCAGCCCCGGGTAGATCACGGCCTCGACCTGGGCGTGGCCGTCGAGGAACTCGGCCACCCGCTGCGCGTTGACCACGTGGCGCTCCATCCGCAGGGACAGCGTCTCCAGGCCGAGGTTGAGCAGGAAGGCATTGAAGGGGCTGATCGCGCTGCCGTAGTCGCGCAGGAGCTGGACCCGTGCCTTGAGGATGTACGCCAGGTTGGCCCCGAGGATGCCGTCCACGCCGAGGTCCCGGGCGAACACCAGGCCGTTGTAGCTCTCGTCCGGGGTGTTGAACCCCGGGAACCGCTCGGGCTGGGAGGCGTAGTCGAAGGTGCCGGCGTCCACGATCACTCCGCCCATCGCCACGGCGTGGCCGCCGAGGTACTTGGTGGCGGAGTGCACGACGACGTCCGCACCGTGCTCGATCGGGCGCAGCAGGTACGGGGTCGCCAGCGTGTTGTCCACGATGAACGGCACGCCCGCGGCGTGCGCGACGTCCGCGATGCCGCGCAGGTCGAGCACGTCACCGCGCGGGTTGCCCAGGGACTCCCCGAACACGAGCTTCGTGGTGTCCCGGATGGCGCCGCGCCACTCGTCCAGGTCGTCCGGGTCCTGCACGAAGGTGGTGGTGATGCCGACCTTGGCCAGGGTGTGCTTGAACAGGTTCTGGGTGCCGCCGTAGAGGGAGGCCGAGACCACCACGTGGTCCCCGGCCCCGGCGAGGTTGAGCACGGAGAAGGTGGTGGCCGCCTGACCGGAGGCCAGCAGCAGGGCACCGACCCCGCCCTCGAGCGCGGCGATCTTGCCCTCCACGGCCTCCTGGGTGGGGTTGCCGATGCGGGTGTAGATCGGCCCGAGGTCCTTCAGCGCGAAGCGGTCCGCGGCGACCTCGTGGGAGGGGAAGTCGAAGGAGTTGGACTGGATGATCGGCAGGGCGGTGGCGCCGAAGGGGTTCTCCTGCGGGATGCCGGAGTGCACCTGGCGGGTCTCGAACCCCCAGCCGGCCGCCTCGACGGCCTGGTCCTCCGCCGCGGACGCGGGGAGGCTGGCCTCGGTGTTGGCCTCGTGGCCGGCGTGGGCAGGGGTCTGGTTCGGGGTGTCGGTCATCGACGTGGCTCCTGTCTCCGTCCAGGGCCACCCGGTGGCATCACGCTGCCGTGCAGCATGCGCGCCGGGGTGGCCCGCGCTTGCCGGTGCCGGTCGGCACCCGCCTGGTCCTCACCCGGGGCACCCCACCGCGAGCTGGAGGGTTGCCGGCCAGCGAGCCGGGGCTTGTCGCTGGCGCTCATGACCTGCGTCCCAGTCTGCCAGATCGCCGCGGGCCGGTCATCCCACCCGGTCACAGTGTGACCCGGCCCGCCGGTTGTGACCTGCGCTACTTTTCAAGTGAGGTTAACCTAAGCGGGTTGCGGGACCGGGAAGTGGGACGATATGCGCATGATGCGCCTTGATCACGTCTCGTATGCCGTCGGCCCCGATGAGGGCCTGTCCGCCGCGGTGGCCCGGATTGCCGATGCCCTGGGCATCGAGCGGGTGAAGGGTGGCGTCCACCCCCGCTTCGGCACCCGCAACGCCATCTTCCCGCTGCGCAAGCGCCAGTACCTGGAGGTCGTCGAGGTCCTGGACCACCCGGCCTCCCAGAAGGCCCCGTTCGGCCAGGCCGTCCGCGCCCGTTCCGAGATGGGCGGGGGCTGGATGGGCTGGTGCGTGGCCGTGGACGACCTCGCCCCCTTCGAGGAACGGCTGGAGCGCCAGTCGGTGCCGGGCAACCGGAAGTTCCCGGACGGCCGCGAGCTGACCTGGCGGCAGATCGGCATCAAGGGCCTGATCGCCGACCCGCAGGTGCCGTACCTGCTGCGCTGGGACGACGGCACGGAGGACCTGCACCCCTCGCAGGCGGCCGAGCCGCAGGCGGAGCTGTCCTCGATCACCATCGCCGGTTCCCGGGAGCGCGTGCGCAGCTGGCTCGGGCTGGACAACCCGGAGCAGCGCGTCGAGGACCTCAACGTGGTCTACGAGTCCCCGTCCGGCACGCCGGGCATCCTCGAGGTCACCTTCGAGACCCCCAAGGGCACCGTCACCCTCTGACGGCGCCCCGCGCCACGGCCCCCGCCTCCGGAGATCCGTCCGGGCCGGGGGCCGTGGCGTCTCAGGTGCCGAACAGTCCCAGCCCGGACAGCAACGGGTACGCCACGAACCCGGCCACGTCCAGCAGCAGGTGCGCGATCACCAGGGGCATCACCCGCCGGTAGCGCAGGTAGAAGGCCCCGAACACCAGGCCCATCACCAGGTTGCCGATCCCCGGCCCGATGCCCTGGTACAGGTGGTAGGCACCGCGCAGCACGGCGCAGCCCACCACGACCGCCACGGGGTGCAGCGGCGGGATCGCCCCCGACGCCCAGGTCCGCAACGGACCGGCACCCCCGGGTGCGCCGCCGGCGGGTACGGCCCGGAGTTGCTGGAGGTAGCCCAGCCGGTCGAACAGCCAGGCCACCACGATGACCTCCTCGAGCAGGGCGTGCCGCAGGGCGGACAGCACCAGTACCGGGGTGGTCCACCAGTGCTCGGCCATCGCGCTGCCCACGATCGCCGTGGTCACCCCGGCCGCCCGGCCGGCCGCGTAGACCACGAGGGTGCCCAGGCCGATCGCCACGAACAACGCCACCCCCCAGGCCAGGTCCGGCCCCGGCCGGCGCCCGTCGAGGCCGAAGGCCCGGAAGGGGTTGCGGCCGCGCAGCCACACCAGGTGGCCGACCAGTAGCACCGGGACCAGGGCGAAGCCGATGTCCAGCAGCTGATACGCCAGGTCCCAGTACTCGCGGTCGGCCAGGGGCGGGTTCATCGTGGTGGTCTGGCCGGACAGCGGCCCCCGGCTCATCTTCTCCGCAAGGTTCACGACCGCGTAGACCGCGGACCGGCCCAGGGACAGCGCCAGCACGAGGGCGATCTCCCAGCGCACCGTGCGCGCCGAGGGGAGTATGGGGGCCGCCGCGTCGGAGGGGCCGGCCGGGCGGGGCGTTGCGGGGGTGGTCACCGCACCAGTGTAGGAACGGTGCTGGTCCATCCCGGGTGCACCCCCGGGTCCGGACGGTGGCCAGGGCGGGCGTTGGCTACCGTGGATCCATGGCCTCTCCGCCCACCGCAGCCGACGTCGAGCTCGCGCGTGCCGCCGCAGCACGCCCCCTGGCCTCCACTCCCGCCGCCACGGCGCAGCGCCTGGCCCGCGCGGACTGGGCCACGGGGACCGTGGAGGAGGGCGGCCAGTCCCACCGCGTGCTGGTGGTGCCCGGCACCGGGGTGGTGCGGATGACCCGCTCGCGCCAGGCCGCCGCCCGGCTTCCCCGCGCCGTCGGCCTCGTGCAGGCGCTGGAGGCGTCGGCGCGGTGGCCCGTGGCGTTGCCGGTACCCCTGACCGAGGTGGTCACCCGGGAGGACGGGACGGCCGCCGTCGTGCAGGACTACCTCCCCGGCGGCCCGCACCCGCCGCACCAGGGCGACCCGGCGGTGCTGCGCGCGCTGTGCGAGGTGCTGGCTGCCGTGGACACCGGCACGCTGGCACCGTACCTGGGGCCCCCGTTCGCCTACCGCGGCCCGTGGACCGCACCACGGCTGCGCACCGTGCAGGAGCTGCCCGGGCGGTTGTCGGCCGCCTACGGGGACCGGCTGTGGAACGGGGACTGGACCGGCGAGCATCCCGCGGTGGACGGCGAGCGGTTCCCCGAGGCCGCCGGCGAGCTCCTGGCCACCCTGACCGCCTGGACGGCGGACCCACCGGTGCCGCCGTCCCTGGTCCACGGCGACCTGGCCGGGCACAACATGCGGTGGCAGCGCGAGGGCTCCCGGTGGATGCTGACCGGGATCCTCGACTGGGACCTGGCCAGCGCCTGGGATCCCGCCCTGAACGTGGCGTACCTGTCCCTGTGGCACGGCGAGGACCTGCTCGGGGCCGTCGCCCGGGACCCGGCCGAGGCCTGGCGTGCCCGCGTCTGGCTGGGGTGGATGGCCCTGGAGACCCTGGACGACGCGGCCGGGCGTGAGGACACGGACGCCCCCGCCAACTGGCCCAAGCTGCTGCGCAAGGTCCTGCCGCGGATCGGCCGGTCCGTGACGGCCCTGCGGGACGGCGGGCCGGTGCGCGGCGACCGGACGGCGGTGGCGCGTTGAGGCGGCACCGGGTGAGCTGGCCGCGCGTGCGTGCCGAGCAGCTGGCCGCAGCCCTGGAGGCCGGGGGCCAGCGGCTGGACGCCGGCCAGCACCAGACCGTGCGGTGGCTGACCGCCCGGCAGGACCGCGGGGTCTACCTGCACGGCGGGGTCGGCCGGGGCAAGACCTGGATCAGCGGGCACTTCTTCGACGCGGCGGCGGTGCCGAAGGTCCGGATGCACATGCACGCGCTGCTGGGCCAGGTCAACCAGTTGGTGGCCGCGGCCCCGGCGGGGCGTCCGGTCGGGTTCGACGACGCCGTGCACCGCCTGCTCGGTGACGCCCGCCTGGTGTACGTCGACGAGTTCCACGTCCACGACGTGGGCGACGCCCACCTGCTGCGGCGGGTGCTGCCCGCCGTGCTCCGCCTCGACGCGGGGCTGCTGCTGACCTCCAACTACCCGCCGGACGACCTGCTGCCCAACCCCTTGTTCCACCACCACATGGACCCGGTGATCGCCCTGATCCACGACCACCTCACGGTCCGCCGCATCCCCGACGGCGTCGACTACCGGCCGCTCACCCGCGGAGCCGGCCGGGGCTTCGCGGCCGGGACCTGGACGGTGGACGGCGCCGGTCCGCCCGCCGTGGGGGCGGGCCACGGGGCCGGCGCCGAGACCAGCATCCCGGTCGGGGCGAGCGGGACCCGGTGGCTGCAGGTCACCGCCGCGGACCCGGCGGCGGGGACCCTCACAGCACGCTTCGCCCAGTTGTGTGAGCACCCGGTCTCCGTGCAGGACTACCTGGGCCTGGCGCAGACGTACGACGCCTGGCGGCTGACCGACGTGCCGGTGCCCACGGAGATCGACGAGCAGGCCTTCCAGCGGTTCGCGTTCCTCGTGGACGTGCTCGTGGACGCGGACCTGCGCCTGGACGTGACGGCCTCCCTGCCGTTGGACGACTGGGTCGGGGACGGCCGGTTCCCGCGCGACGCCGACCGTTTCCTGAGCCGGCTCAGCCTGCTCGGTGGCTGAGACGGTGGCTTCAGCAGCGGCTGAGGCAGCGGCCGAGACGACGGCCGAGACGACGGCCAAGACCATGGGACCGGCTGCCGTGCTCACGCCTCCGCGTGCCGCAGGAACTGCCAGCCGACCTCGTGCAGGACGTCGTGCGGGGGCTGCAGGGCCAGGATCGCCCCCACCACGACCGACCATCCCCGGGCCCGGCGCCAGAGGCCTTGGTCCACGGCTCGGCCGGCCTGGTAGCGCGCGCGGAACTCCTGCCGGCCCGCCGGGGTGAAGTGGGTCAGGGCGATCCCCAGGTCCGAGGCCGGGTCCCCGGCGCACAGGTCGCCGAAGTCCACGAGGACCGGTTGCGGGACGGGGTCCGAACCGGCCGAACCGGCCGGGCCGGCCACCACCGTGTTGTCCGGGTGCGGGTCCCCGTGCAGCCAGAGCGGCGGCCCCGGGTACTCCGGGGCCGCCAGCGCGTCCTGCCACCCGGCCTGGACCGCAGACACCTCGGCCGGGGCGCACCGCGGGCGCAGGGCCTGCCACCGGGTGGCGAACCGCTCGGCCACCGTCGTCAGGGGCACGCCCCGCAGGTGGCTGGCCGGCGCGTCCGGAGGCGCCGGGACGTGGAGGCGCCGCAGCAGGTCCGCCAAGCCGGTGGCATAGCGGTCCCGGTCCCCCGCCGGACGGTAGGCGGCCGGCGTACCGGGCATCCAGCGCACGACGGCCCAGCGGTACGGGTACCCTGCGGCGGGCTCGCCCCGGGCCACGGTGACCGGCAGGTCCAGTCCTGTCTGCCCGGCGATCCGCCCGAGCCAGGCGACCTCGCGGTCCAGCAGGTGCTGGCCGGCGTCGTGCCGGGGCAGGCGGACGGCGAGGTCCTCCCCCAGCCGGACCATGGTGTTGTCCCAGCCGCGGACCATCCCGCGGCCGGCGGGCACCGTCCGCTCACCGATCGGCAATCCGGCCAGGTCCGGGTGCTGGTCCGCCAACAGGGCGCGTACCAGCTCCACGGTGATCTCCGGCTCCCCGGCCCGGTCCTCCCGCGTCACGCCCAGACCTCCCGCCCAGAGCAACTGGAGGTCAGAAGATGACGCGAACCGGCCCGTTTTCCGGGGATCCGGGTCATCTTCTGACCTCCAGATGCGTGGGGGGTGGGGTGGACGCCGGGACTACTCCGAGACGCCCAGCTGCTCCATGACGATCTCCCGGACCCGGGCCGCGTCGGCCTGTCCCCGGGTGGCCTTCATGACCGGCCCGATCAGGGCGCCGATGGCCTGCAGCTTGCCGCCCTTGATCTTCTCGACCACGCCCGGGTTCTGCTCGATGGCGTCCTGGACCGCGGTGGTGAGCGCGCCGTCGTCCGAGACCACGGCGAGCGAGCGGGCCTCGACGATCTGGCGCGGGGACCCCTCGCCGGCCGCGACGAAGCCGAGCACCTGCTTGGCGATCTTGTCGTTGATGGTCTTGTCCGCGATCAGCGTCTCGACCTCCACGACGTCGGCCGGGGTGACACCCAGCTCGGCGATCTCCTTGCCCTCGACGTTGGCCAGGCGGGCGATCTCGCCCATCCACCACTTCCGGGCCGCCGCGGCGGTGGCCCCGGCCTCGATGGTGTCGGCGATCTCGTCCAGCACCCCGGCGTTGACGACGTCGCGGAACTCCTCGTCCGAGAAGCCCCAGTCGGCCTTCAGTCGCTTGCGGCGTTCCGCCGGCGGCTCGGGCAGCTGGGCCCGCAGTTCCTCGATCCACTCCGGAGTGGTCACGATCGGCACCAGGTCCGGCTCGGGGAAGTAGCGGTAGTCGTCCGCGTCGGACTTCGGCCGGCCGGAGGTGGTGGTGCGGGTGTCCTCGTGCCAGTGACGGGTCTCCTGCACGATCGATCCGCCGGCCTGGAGGACGGCGGCCTGGCGCTGGATCTCGTAGGTGACGGCGTGGGCCACCGCGCGGGTGGAGTTCACGTTCTTCGTCTCGGTGCGCGTGCCGAACGCCGCGGTGCCCTTGGGCATCAGCGAGACGTTGGCATCGCAACGGACGTTGCCGCGCTCCATGCGGGCGTCCGAGATGCCCAGGTTCTTCACGATGTCCCGGATGGCGGTGACGTAGGCCCGGGCCAGTTCCGGTGCCCGCTCCCCCACGCCGGCGATCGGCTTGGTGACGATCTCGATCAGCGGCACGCCGGCGCGGTTGTAGTCCACGAGGGAGTGCGCGGCGTCCTGGATGCGCCCGGAGGCGCCGCCGACGTGCGTGAGCTTGCCGGCGTCCTCCTCCATGTGTGCCCGCTCGATCTCGACCCGGAACACCGTCCCGTCCTCGAGCTCGACGTCCAGCCAGCCGTCGTGGGCGATCGGGTCGTCGTACTGGGAGGTCTGGAAGTTCTTCGGGGTGTCCGGGTAGAAGTAGTTCTTCCGGGCGAACCCGCACCGCTCGGCGATCTGGCAGTTCAGGGCCAGGCCCAGCTTGATGGCGTACTCCACGGCCGTGCCGTTGACCACCGGCAGCACGCCGGGCAGGCCCAGGTCGACCTCGGTGACGTTGGTGTTCGGCTCATCGCCGAAGGCGTTGGCGGCCGAGGAGAACATCTTGGTCTTCGTGTTCAGCTCCACGTGGACCTCGAAGCCCAGGACGGGGTCGAACTCGGCCATCGCCTCGTCGAACGTGAGCACCTCGTCGGTGACGGCGGTCATCGGTTCTCTCCTCCTGCAGTGCTGTCAGCGGCCCCGGTCCCGACGCCGGCCGGCTGGGCTCCCGGGTCCTGGTCCAGTTCGGGGGCCCGGGTCCAGAAGGCCGCGCCCGCGGCGTGTTCGAGACGGGCCTCCAGGGCCGCGGCGGCCCGGTACATCACGGCGTCGCCGCGGGCCGGGGCGAGGAACTGCACGCCCACGGGCAGCCCCTCGGACACCCCGCCGGGCACCGAGATGCCGGGGATGCCGGCCAGGTTGGCCGGAATGGTGGTGACGTCGTTGAGGTACATCGCCAGCGGGTCGTCGACCTTCTCCCCCAGCCCGTAGGCGGTGGTCGGGGAGGTCGGCGAGATGAGCACGTCCACCTGGGAGAAGGCCTCCTCGAAGTCGCGCTGGACCAGGGTGCGGACCTTCTGGGCCGAGCCGTAGTAGGCGTCGTAGTACCCGGCGGAGAGGGCGTAGGTGCCCAGGATGATACGGCGCTTGACCTCCTCGCCGAAGCCGGCGGCGCGGGTGGCGCCCATGACCTGTTCGATGGTCCCGCCGCCCTCGGGCAGCACGCGGTTGCCGTAGCGCACGCCGTCGAACTTGGCCAGGTTGGAGGAGACCTCGGAGGGCATGATGAGGTAGTAGGCGCCCAGCGCGTACTCCAGGTTCGGGCAGGAGACCTCGATGACCTCCGCGCCGGCGTCCTGCAGGAGCGTCACGGCCTCGCGGAAGCGCTCGAGCACGCCGTCCTGGTAGCCCTCGCCGCGCAGCTCCTGGACGATGCCGATGCGCAACCCGGTGATGTCGTGCTGCTGGGCGGCGGTGACCAGTCCGGACAGCGGCTCGGGCAGGGAGGTCGAGTCCTTGGGGTCGTGGCCGCCGAGCAGTTCCTGCAGCGCGGCCGCGTCCTGCACGGTGCGGGCCACCGGGCCCACCTGGTCCAGGGAGGAGGCCATGGCGATCACGCCGTAGCGGGACACGCCACCGTAGGTGGGCTTGGCCCCCACGGTGCCGGTCAGGGCACCGGGCTGGCGGATGGATCCGCCGGTGTCCGTGCCGAGGGCCAGGGGCGCCATGAAGGCGGCGACGGCGGCGGCGGAGCCGCCCCCGGAACCGCCCGGGATCCGGTCCAGGGCCCACGGGTTGCGGGTGTTGCCGAAGGCCGAGTGCTCGGTGGAGCTGCCCATGGCGAACTCGTCCAGGTTGGTCTTGCCCAGGAGGGGCAACCGGGCCCGGCGCAGCGTGGTGACCACCGTGGCGTCGTAGGGGCTCATCCACCCCTCGAGCATCTTCGAGGCCGCGGTGGTGGGCTGACCGACGGTGACGATGTTGTCCTTGACGGCCACCGGCACGCCGGCCAGCGGGTGCAGGTCCTCGGCCTCGGCCCCGCCGGCGGCGCGGATGGCGTCCACCTCGGCCGCCACGGCGAGCGCCTCCTCGGCGTTGACGTGCAGGAAGGCGTGGATGCCGCGCTCCCCGCCGTCCACGGCGGCGATGCGGTCCAGGTGGGCCTGCGTCAGCTGCACGGAGGTGATCTCCCCGGCGCGCAGCCGCTCGGCCATCTCGAGGGCGGTCAGGCGGATCAGGGCGGCCTGCTCAGTCGTGGTGCTCATGCGGTTCACTCTCCGTCCAGGATCGCCGGGACCCGGAACTGGCCGTCCTCGGCGTCCGGGGCCATGGCCAGGGCCTGCTCCTGGGAGAGCATCTGGCCGGGTTCGTCCTCGCGGAACACGTTGGTCAGCGGGATGGGGTGGGACGTGGGGGGCACGTCGTCCCCCGCGACCTCGCTGACGGAGGCGACGGCATCCATGATGACGGCCAGTTCACCGGACATCTTGTCCAGTTCCTGCTCGTCCATCCGGATGTGGGCCAGTCGCGCCAGGTGGGCGACGTCCTCACGGGTGATGGCGGACATGGGTCTCCTGTGGTCTTCCGCGGATGGTGTGTCTCGGTGGACCAGTCTAGTGCCGCGGCGCGTGGGACCGGGCTCAGTCAGACAGGGCGCCGGAAGACCCAGTACAGCTGGTCGGCGCCGTCCGTGGGCTCCTGGCCGATGTCCGACAGGCGCCAGTCCCGCTCCGGGACCCGCACGAAGCCCTCGGACTCGTAGAGCCGGTGGGCACCGGTCATGGTCTCCATGGTGGTCAGCACCACCGCGTCGATGCCCTCGAGCTGCTCGGCACGGTCGATCGCGGCGCGCACCAGGGCCCGGGCCACGCCCCGGCGCTGCACGCGCGGGTCCACCGCGAGCATGCGGAACTCCAGCTCCCCGTCCCGCGCGGTCTCGGACATCGGCATGCCGGGCAGCGTGAGCACCACGGACCCGGCGACGACGGCGCCGTCCGGCTGCGGCTCCTGCCCGGTGTCCTCCGCCGCACCCGTCGGCCCGGCCTGCTCCACCAGGCCCACCAGCACGCGGGCCACGCGGGCGCGGCCGGCCACGTCCTGCAGGTGCTCGAGGTAGGCATCCTCGGGGTGCACGTGGCCGCCGTCCACGTAGGAGGCCACCGTCAGGCGGGCGATCGCCGCGTGGTCCTCCTCGCGCGCGTCCCGCACCGTGACGCCTGCGATGCGCGAGGCTGGTTCCGGCCAGTCGGCGGCGCGGAGGGCGGGGTGCAGGTCAGCCGTGGGGTCGGCGTCGCGCGGGACGTCCTGGTCTTCGGGGGGCACGGCCCACATCCTACGCCGCACCCGCCCCGGTCCCCCGGGGGCGGCAGCGTCGTGCCTCAGTCACCCGCGGCGGGCCGCGGGAGCAGCGCCTCGACGGCCTCGGCCCACGCCCGGCGGTCCGTGCCGTCCCCGGCGGCCGGGTCCAGCACGCCGGCCACTGTCCAGTCCGGGTGGGCGGTGCCGTCGGCGTGGGCCGGGCGGCGGACCGGCACCCCGGCCTCCTGGGCGATCAGGGCCCCGGCGGACCAGTCGTGCTCCTGGATGCCGAACTCCGCGTACGCGTCCAGGGTGCCGTCCGCCACCATGCACAGGTCCAGGGCGGCGGACCCGATCCGGCGCACGTCCCCGAAGTACGGCAGCACGGCCGCGAGGGAGGCCAGCTGGAAGTCCCGGCGGGCCCCGGCATAGCCGAAGCCACTGGCCAGCAGCCGGCCGGAGCGCCCCAGCACCGGGCCGTGCAGGCGCACGGGTTCGCCGCCGGTCCCAGTCAGCGCGTCGTCCACCGTGGAGAAGGCCCCCTCACCGGCGGCCGCGTACCAGCTGCGGCCCAGGGCGGGGGCGACGACGGCCCCCGCTAGCCAGCGGACCTCTCCGTCACCGTCCGGCCCGGGGCCCTCGACGGCCACGGAGGTGCAGAACTGCGGGATCGCGCGGATGAAGTTGGTGGTGCCGTCGAGCGGGTCGATGGACCACCGGAACCCCGAGGGCGTGGCCGGTTCGGTGTGGCCGTACTCCTCGCCCGAGATCGCGTCGTGGGGCCGGTAGGCGGTGATGACCTCCCGCACGGCCTGCTCGGCCCGCCGGTCGTAGTCGGTCACCCAGTCGGAGCCGGAACTCTTGGTGTCCGCGCCCAGGTCCTCCCGGGTGGCCGGCGTGGGGCTCAGGGCCCGCTCGGCGAGCACGGCCGCACCGGCGCGGGCCGCCGCCCGCGCCACGGCCAGCAGTCCGCGGCTCATGCCTGCTCCGTTCCCTCGTCGGCCGGGGCCAGTCCCTCCGGCCCCCGGGCGAGCAGCGTCACGAAGCCCTCCTCGTCCAGGACCGGGACGCCGAGCGACTCGGCCTTGTCCAGCTTGGTCCCGGCGTTCTCCCCGGCCACCAGGAAGTCCGTCTTCTTCGACACCGACCCCGAGGCCTTGCCGCCCCGGACCAGGATCGCCTCCTTGGCGGAGTCGCGGCTGAACCCCTCGAGGGAGCCGGTGACCACCACCGTCATCCCCTCCAGGGTGCGCGGGGTGTCCTCGTCCTGCTCGTCCTCCATCACCACCCCGGCCGCGTGCCACCGGTCGAGGATCTCGCGGTGCCAGTCCTCGGCGAACCACTCGATGACGGCCTCGGCGATGATCGGGCCCACCCCGTCGACGTCGGCCAGCCGCTGCAGGGCCGCGGCGCGGCCCGGCTCTCCGTCGGCCTCGGCGACCTGGCGCAACCGGTCCATCGAGCCGAACGCGGTGGCCAGCGAGCGGGCCGCCGTCGGGCCCACGTGGCGGATCGACAGGGCCACCAGGACGCGCCACAACGGCTGGGTCTTGGCCTTGTCCAGTTCCTCGAACAGCTTGAGGGTGTTGGCCGTGGGCTCGGCGGGCTTCTTCCCGCTGCCCTGGGTCCAGAAGTAGGGCTTGAGCTCCCAGACCCCGGAGGGGACCGTCCTGCCGTCCACCCGGGTGCGCTTCTCCCGCCAGACGCGCACCGCCGCGAGGCTGCGCTGCAGGTCGGTCAGCCCGTCCTCGCCGGTGACCGCGCCCGGGTTGTTGGTGGCGAGGTCGAACAGCTGGGCGTCCGAGGTGATGACGCCGGGACCCTCGGGGCGCACGTGCCCGCCGTTCTCCGCGGGGTCCGGTCCGGGGCCGTTGGTCAGCCACAGCGCGGCCTCCTCACCCAGGGCCTCGACGTCGAAGGCGCCCCGGGAGGCGGCGTGCTCGATGCGGCCGGTGAGCTGCGCCGGGCAGGTGCGGGCGTTCGGGCAGCGCAGGTCCACGTCCCCCTCCTTGGCCGGGGCCAGGGGGGTACCGCAGGAGGGGCACTCGGTGGGCATGACGAACTCGCGCAGTCCGGCCTCGGACCCGGTGCCGATCTCCTTGCCCTCACGCAGCGGCAGCACGGGGCCCACGATCTCCGGGATGACGTCCCCCGCCTTGCGCAGCACGACCGTGTCCCCGATGAGCACGTTCTTGGCCTTGACCACGTCCTGGTTGTGCAGCGTGGCCATGGACACCGTCGATCCGGACACCACGACGGGCTCCATCAGGGCGTAGGGGGTGACGCGTCCGGTGCGGCCGACGTTCACGCGGATGTCCAGGAGCGTGGTGTGCACCTCCTCGGGGGGGTACTTGTAGGCGGCGGCCCACCGCGGCACCCGGGAGGTGTGCCCCAGGGCCCGCTGCAGGGCGAAGGAGTCGACCTTGACCACGATGCCGTCGATCTCATGGACCAGGTCGTGCCGCTTCTGCCCGTGCTCCTCGATGAACCCCAGGATGCCGCCGTCCGTGGCGCCGTCCTCCTCGTCCAGGCCCGTCACGAGCCGGGTGTACGGACTGGTCGGCAGCCCCCATTCGGCGAGCAGCTCGTAGGTGGCGTGCTGGGACTCGGCCGCCAGCCCTGAGTGGGCGCCGATGCCGTGGACGAACATGCTCAGCGGCCGCTTGGCGGTCTCCGCTGGATCCTTCTGCCGCAGTGAGCCGGCCGCGGCGTTGCGCGGGTTGGCGAAGGGGGCGAGTCCGGCCTCGGCCCGCTGGGCGTTGAAGGCGCGGAAGTCCGAGGTCGGCATGAAGACCTCCCCGCGCACCTCCATCTCCTCCGGCCAGCCGGACCCGGTGAGCTGCTGCGGGATGTCCTGGATCGTCATCACGTTGTGGGTCACGTCCTCGCCGGTCGTGCCGTCACCGCGGGTGGCGGCGCGGACCAGCCGGCCGTCCCGGTAGAGCAGGTTCACGGCCAGCCCGTCGATCTTCACCTCGACCAGCCAGCGCGGCGTGGTGCCCGGCGCGAGGGCCTCGATGGACGCGGAGGTCTTGGCGTACCAGGACCGCAGTTCCTCGATCGAGAACAGGTCGTCCAGCGAGTACATCCGTGCCAGGTGGGTCACCGGGGCGAAGGCCGTGGAGACCTCCCCGCCGACCTCCTGGGTCGGGGAGTCGTTGGCCACGATCTCGGGGTGCATCGCCTCGAGGTCCTCGAGCCGGCGGTACAGCGCGTCGTACTCGGCGTCCGCGATGAGCGGTGCGTCGTTCTGGTAGTACGCGACCCGGTGCCGGCGGACCTCGTCCACCAGGTGCTCGTACTGTTCCCGGAGGGCCTCGGTGGGGATGTCCCCGGCCTCGGGCTGGACGGAGGCATCGACCTCCGGGTCTCGGTCCGTCTGCTGCGTGCTCACCGCTCCAGCCTAGGACGCCCGGTGCCCCCGTGGGTGTTGGACCCGCACGGGGCACCGGGAACCGGGTGTGACCCGCTGGGACGGGGCCTGCCCGTCTCACCCTGTAGTCGTCTCCTCCGGGGTGGCCTCGCCCAGGACCCGGTCGCCGGCGTCGAGCGCCTCCACGGCGAGGTAGGACACGCCGTCGGGCACCGGGATCGCGGTCTCGAAGCCCCTCCGGTCCGTCACGGACCGGACGGTGGCGTCCGCGGCGTCGTCGCCGGCGAGCAGGCGCCAGCGGTCCACCTCCGTGGCGCCGTTCCAGGACACGTAGGCCGTGGCGCCCTCCTCGTCCCGTCGCACCACCACGTCCGGGTCCGTGCCTGGCCGCCCGGTCCACGGGAACCGGTAGGCCCGGTAGCTGCCGCCCCCGCCCTCGTAGTCCTCGCCGTAGCACTCGTCCCCGTGGCAGACGTCGTAGACGAGGCCACCGTCCGCGGTGAACTCGGAGTAGAACGGCCGTGCGCCCCAGCCGATGACCATGCCGCCGCCCGGCAGCTGTTGCGCGTTGGCCATGCTGCTGGCCACCCGCTCGTCCGGTGGGAGGTACTCGGTGACCACCTCGGCGGTCCTGGCCTCCTCGTCGAGGGCCAGGCGCAGGCCCCGGGACGAGGCGTCGTCCGGTTGGCCCCCCGCGTGGTTGTCCAGCAGGGTGAGGGTCCCGTCCGGGGCCCGGTGGGCGTCGTGCTGCCAGGTGAACCCGGCCCCCTCCCCCATCCGGAAGTCGCTGGACCGGCCGCCGAGCACCCAGTCGACCGCCCCGGTGGTCCGGTCGATGCGGTACACCGCGTGGGTGTGGCGGGCGGAGACGAGCAGGGCACCATCGTGGTCCTCGGTGATCGAGTTGATATGGAAGTAGTCGAACGGCTCGGCCTCGGTTCCGAGGGCCGCGGGCTCGGTCCCCTCGGCCGCCTCCTCGTCGAGCTCACGCTGTTCGCGGTCGAAGTCCAGCAGCGTGTCCGTCAGGGGGACGTGGTCCAGCGCGCTCCATTCGAAGAGCACCTGCCCGGTGGCGATGTCCACCTCCTGGATGACGGCGTCCTCGGCGTACCCGTCCGCTGGGCCGCCCACTGCGGTCAGGTCAGCCGGCACGGGCACGTAGGCCCCGATCAGCATGGTCCCGTCCGCGGTGATGGTCGAGTCGTGGAAGTCCGCCTCCCCTGGGCCCAGTGACCCCGCGGTGCCCACCCGGGCGATCTCGGCGTAGGCCTGGTCCAGGACGAGGATGTGACCGTCCCCGCGGCCCTGGTCACTCGTGCCCTGGTAGACCGTCAGGACCGACTCGCCCCGGTACCGCTGGACGCGCAGGTCGAACAGTTCGTCGTCCCGGGCCTGTTCGGTGGAGGGCTTCATCCACACCAGCTCCCCGCGGGCGTCGAGGATCACGGCGCCGTCCGAGGGCGTCTCGGTGCCGAAGTTGGGGGTCAGGAAGGTGTACTCGTCCGCCCGGGCCGCGTCCCGGGACCATGCCGGCCCCTCGGTCAGCCTCACCGCCGGGGGCTGCAGGTCGGGGCGGCTGACGAACTCCTGGTGCGGGACCGGGGTCCGGGCGCTGCCCCCCGGCTCCTGCCCGGACCCGGGATCGGGCCCCGGCATGCAGGCCGCGAGCGCCGCGGCGAGGACCACGGCCACCGGCACCGCGGCCCTGCCGCGCTGCGGGCGGGCGCCTCGACCGGTTCCAGACCCATCGTCCACGCTCAGGTTCTACCGGAGACGGGGACGAACCGGGTAGGTCCGGCCGACGGACCGGTGCGGTCGTGCGCTCAGTCCTCCTCGGCGCCGCCGGGGCGGTCCAGCAGGGCGAGGTCGTCCGGGGTCACCAGGTGCGAGGTCACGGCGTGCTCCACCAGCCGGGCCCGGCGGTTGGTGGCCAGCTTGCCCCCGCCACCGCGCAGCCCGGCGACACCGACCCGGTCGAGCTTGTCGCAGACGTTGTCCAGCTTGCGGTTGAACTTGGTGATCCCCCAGCCAAGCCGTTCAGCCGCGGCGGCGCTGGAGGGGATGGCGCTGAGCCCGGTGCCGTCGCGGCGCAGCATCGGTTCGGCCAACGCTACCACCAAGGCGCGCTGGCTCTCGGTGAGCAGCACCGGCCCAATGGTCGTAGCCCCGTCAGGGTCCGCAACGAACTGTTCCTGCCGGA
>DATBUG010000135.1:0-2299 GCA_036516315.1 Citricoccus sp. | reverse complement strand
ACAGCGTCCGGCGGGAGAAGTTCCCAGAACTCGTACAGGAGAAACCAGTAGACATGATGAAGCAACCGGTTACCATCAACGGAATCACCCGTTGGTTGGCGACCGGAGAGACCATTCCAGCAGCGACCCCAGAGACCAAGGAGCACGCCGTGCCAGTCCTTCGCCAGGAAATCGGAGATGTGCTGCGAGACGTGCGTCAACGGCAGGGCCGGACCCTGCGCGAGGTCTCGCACCACGCTCGAGTGTCCCTCGGCTACCTGTCCGAGGTGGAGCGCGGTCAGAAGGAGGCGTCCTCCGAGCTGCTCTCCTCGATCTGCACCGCCCTGAACGTGCCCATGTCCCTGATGCTGCGCGAGGTCTCCGACCGCATCGCCCTGCAGGAGGGCGTGCACATCCCGGACCACATCCCCGCGGACCTGGAGGCCGGCTATCGGCGCGAGTCCCTGGCAGGGGCCCTGGCCGACGAGGTCCCGGACGACCTGGGGCAGCTGGCCGGCAGCCACTGAACCGCCGGCGCCCGTTCGGCCGTGGCCGCAGTCCCTCCGGGGGCTGCGGCCACGGCCGTGCCGGCCGCTACCGGCGCCGCGCGGTGCCGGCGCCTGATCCGGGCCCACGCTCCGGGTGCACAATTGAGGCATGAGACTCAGTGAATTCCGCCGCCTGATGGACGAGGAGTTCGGCCCGGCCAACGCCGGGGTGATCGCCTCCTCTCTGGTCCTGCCCACCCTCGACACGACGGCGGACGCGGCCCTCGAGGCCGGCTGGGACCCCCGGCGCGTGTGGCGCGAGGTCTGCGACCTGCAGGACGTCCCGGAGTCCCGCCGGCTGGGCCGGGACATCCCGCCCCGGGACTGAGGTCCGTGGCGGAGGACACGCCGCCGCACTCTTCGAAAGTACGTTCGAATGGCGGTATCCTGTGAGCGCAGGCAGCGACCCGGGACGCCCCCGGGCATGTCGTCCACAGTGACCTCGGTGTCCCGTTATCTTGTCCGGGCGGCCGGTTAAATTCGTCAACAGCACAGGGGATCGGCCCTCGGGCCGCCCGCCACCAACACACCCAGGGGTGAATCATGGCGTCAGCCACTGACCGCGAGAAGGCACTGGAAGCCGCACTGGCCCAGATCGACAAGCAGTTCGGCAAGGGATCGGTGATGCGCCTTGGCGATGACGCGCGCGCGCCGATCGAGGTCATCCCCACCGGTTCCGTGGGCCTGGACGTGGCACTCGGCATCGGCGGACTGCCCCGGGGCCGCGTCGTGGAGATCTACGGCCCGGAGTCCTCGGGTAAGACGACCGTGGCGCTGCACGCCGTGGCCAACGCCCAGCGCAACGGCGGCATCGCCGCGTTCATCGACGCCGAGCACGCCCTCGATCCCGAGTACGCCCGCAAGCTGGGCGTGGACACGGACGCGCTGCTGGTGTCCCAGCCGGACACCGGTGAGCAGGCGCTGGAGATCATGGACATGCTGGTGGGCTCCGGCTCACTGGACATCATCGTCATCGACTCGGTGGCGGCGCTCGTGCCGCGTGCGGAGATCGAGGGTGAGATGGGTGACAGCCACGTGGGCCTGCAGGCCCGCCTGATGTCCCAGGCCCTGCGCAAGATCACCGGCCGCCTGGCCCAGACCAAGACCACCGCCATTTTCATCAACCAGCTGCGCGAGAAGATCGGCGTGTTCTTCGGCAGCCCGGAGACCACCACGGGCGGCAAGGCCCTGAAGTTCTACGCTTCCGTCCGCGTGGACGTGCGCCGGATCGAGACCCTCAAGGAGGGCGGCAACCCGGTCGGCAACCGCACCCGCGCCAAGATCGTCAAGAACAAGATGGCCCCGCCGTTCAAGCAGGCCGAGTTCGACATCATCTACGGTGAGGGCATCTCCCGCCAGGGCGGGCTCATCGACCTCGGCGTCGAGGAAGGCATCGTCAAGAAGTCCGGTGCCTGGTTCACCTATGACGGTGACCAGCTGGGCCAGGGCAAGGAGAACGCCCGGCGGTTCCTCAAGGACAACCCGGACCTGGCCGACGAGATCGAACGCAAGATCCTGGACAAGCTCAACATCGGAGCGGGTGCGGAGATCGCGGAGATCGAGGCGGAGTCCGACGCGGACGCGCCGATCGACGTGGTGCCCGTCGACTTCTGATGGCCGGCCGGTCGACCCGGTCGGGCGCGGCGCAGCAGCACGTCGCCGAGGCCGCGCCCGACGGGACCGTGCTCGACGCGTCGGCGCTGCGTGCCGCGATCGCCGCGGTCGAGTCCCGCGCCTCTAGCTCCGCGGACCTGCCGCCGCTGGCCCCGGAG
>DATBUG010000134.1:0-1990 GCA_036516315.1 Citricoccus sp. | reverse complement strand
GTCCGGGTCGTTGCGGCCCTCGGTGACGCGGGCCAGGTCCGCCGCGTAGTCCTCGGGGGAGTAGGGCGGGACCACGGTGGCCGCGTGCCGCTCGTCCGGCTCGACGAGGTCCGCCAGGTCCTCCAGGCCGCCGTGGGCGATGCGGGTGGCGCCGGCGGTGTAGTAGCTGTTGCCGCCGAACTCCTCCTTCGGGGCCTTCTCCAGCAACAGCACCTTCCGTCCGCGGACGGTGGCGGCGTGGGCGGCGGTGAAGGCGGCGTTGCCCCCGCCGACGACGATGACGTCGGCGTCCAGGGCGGGCTGGGTCTCGCGCGTGCTCTCGGGTGCGGAGGTGGTCATGGGGGTGCCTTCCGGTGGTGGCGTCTCGCGCCATGGTGAACTGTTGTGCACGACTGTATACAGTCGTGCACAGTTGCGTCAAGGGACGGGGCGACACCCGGACTCCTCACTCGGCACGGCGGTACGGAGGTGCCGGCCTGCGCTGGCCCGCCCCCGGGTCATAGGGTGGTGGTCTTCCACCGCCCGGCACTGTTCAGGAGCCTGATGACCATGCCCGAAGAACCACCTCCGTCTGCCCACGAGCCCCGCAACGCCCACCGCGCCGCTGACACCACCACCGTTCGGGACTCCGAGGGAACTCAGCCTGCCGGTGGTGACACCACCGGTGAGGCGGCGGTGGACCCACCGGGTCCGCGCCCGGACGCCCTCGCCCGGGCCGGGGCCCGGGCCGGTCACGTGCTGCTGATCGCCGCCGTCGTCCTCGGAGTGCTCTGGTTGCTGCTGCGGGTCAGTACCGTGCTCGTCGCGGTGCTCGTCGCCCTGATCCTGGCGGCCGCGGTCGGACCGCTGGTTCGGTGGCTGGTCGACCACGGCTGGTCACACCTGCTGGCCACGCTCACGGCCTTCCTCGGCATCCTCGTGCTGGTCGCCGCGCTGCTCACCGGGGTGATCGTCGCCGTGCGCAGCCAGTGGGACCTGCTCGTGGCCTCGGCGGTGGAGGGCTGGGAAGAATTGCGGGCGTGGCTGACCTCGGGACCGCTGCCCGTGGATGACCAGGCGCTCAACGACGCCACCGAGCAGGTCACGGATTTCCTCACCAGCGGAGACTTCGCCCGTGGACTGGCGAACAACACCCTCACCGGGCTCTCGGCGGCGACCACGTTCCTCACCGGACTGGTGCTGATGATCGTGGTGCTGTTCTTTCTGCTCAAGGACGGCTGGAAGTTCACCAACTTCACCCTGCGCTGGTTCCGCCACGGCACCCGCGCCCGGATGGCCGAGTCCATCGACCGCTCCTCCCAGGTGCTCGGCGGCTACGTGCGCGGCACCGCGGCCGTGGCCGCCGTGGACGCCGTGGTGATCGGCGCCGGTCTGTTCGTCCTCGGCGTGCCCCTGGCCCTGCCGCTGGCCGTGATCGTCTTCATCGGCGCGTTCATCCCCATCGTGGGTGCCACCGTGGCGGGCATCCTGGCCGCCTTGGTCGCGCTGGTGGCCAACGGGCCGGTCGCGGCGCTGGTCGTGGTGGTCATCGTCGTGGCCGTCAATCAGCTCGAGGGCAACCTGCTCCAGCCCGTGGTGATGGGACGCACCATGAGCCTGCACGCCCTGGTCGTGCTCCTGGCACTGACCGTGGGAACGATCGCCGGCGGCATCTTCGGTGCCATCCTGGCCGTGCCCTACACCGCCGTGGCCTGGACGCTGATCCAGGTCTGGTCCGACCGCTACCAGGCCGGTCCGGACCCCGTGCTCGGAGACGACCCGCTGGATATGAAGGACCGGGCCGCGGCCAAGGCCACCCCGGCCCAGCGCCGGCGCTACTGGCGCATGCGCCGCCAGAAGACCGGCGACGGCGCGGAACTGGGGACCGTCATCAAGCAGGAGCACCACGACCCCGGGGCGCCACCCCAGAAGTCGTAGATACTCGCGGCGGCCACGAGGCTCCGGGCCCCTGGCTCTGGATCGGCCCCGGCCTGACCCTGGACGCACTGCG
>DATBUG010000133.1:0-1773 GCA_036516315.1 Citricoccus sp. | reverse complement strand
CGTGCGGACGAACATCCCGCCGACCGACTCGGCCACCTGCGTCCCGCGGTCCTCGTCGCAGATGTCCGCGATCACCACGCGGGCGCCCTCGTGGGCCAACCGCTGGGCGGTGGCCAGGCCGATGCCGGAGGCCCCGCCCGTGATGACGGCACTGCGGCCGGCCAGGCGGTTGGTGACGAGTCCGTTGTAGGGGGCGGTGTCCGTGCTCATGGATTCTCTCCTGGAAGGGTTTGGGGCGTGGGCAGGTGGGTGCGGACGGGGATCAGCCGGAGGCGATGAACACGTTCTTGACCTCGCTGAACGCGTCCAGGGCGTCCGGGCCGAGCTCGCGGCCCAGACCGGACTGCTTGAACCCGCCGAACGGGGTGGAGTAGCGCACCGAGCTGTGGGAGTTCACCGAGAGGTTGCCGGCCTCCACACCGCGCGAGACCCGCAGGGCGCGGCCGACATCCCGGGTCCAGATGGACCCGGAGAGCCCGAAGGAGGAGTCGTTGGCGATCCGCAGGGCCTCGGCCTCGTCCCGGAAAGGCACGACGGCGACCACCGGCCCGAAGATCTCCTCGCGCAGCGCGGGGGCGTCCGGGGTGCGCGGGGTGAGCACCGTGGGCGCGAACCAGAAGCCCTCGCCCTCCGGGGCCCGGCCGCGGAAGGCGACGTCCGCGCCGAGCTGCGTCTCGCCGTCGTCGTAGACGTAAGAGGCCACCTTCTGCCGGTGGCCGGCGGAGATCAGCGGGCCCATCTGGGTGGACGGGTCCGCCGGGTCCCCGACGCGGTAGCCGGTCACGGCGGGCTCGAGCAGTTCGAGGAAGCGCTCGTAGACCGTGTCCTGGACGAGGATGCGCGAGCGGGCGCAGCAGTCCTGGCCGGCGTTGTCGAAGACCCCATCCGGGGCGGAGGCGGCGGCCTGGTCCAGGTCCGCGTCCGCGAAGACGATGTTCGCGCTCTTGCCCCCGAGCTCGAGGGTGACGCGTTTGACCTGCTCGGAGCACCCGGCCATGATCCTGCGCCCCACCTCGGTGGAACCGGTGAAGACCACCTTGCGCACGGCCGGGTGGGTGACGAAGCGCTCGCCGACCACCGAGCCCTTGCCGGGCAGGATGGTCAGCACGCCCTCGGGGATCCCGGCTTGGAGGGCCAGCTCGCCCAGGCGCAGGGCGGTCAGCGGGGTCAGCTCGGCGGGCTTGAGGACCACGGTGTTGCCGGCGGCCAGGGCGGGGGCGAACCCCCAGGAGGCGATCGGCAGGGGGAAGTTCCACGGCACGATCACCCCCACCACCCCGAGCGGTTCGTGGAAGGTGACGTCCAGCCCGCCGGCCACGGGGATCTGCTGGCCCAGGTGCCGCTCCGGGGCGGCGGCGTAGTACTCGATCACGTCCCGGGCGTTGCCGGCCTCCCAGCGGGCGTTGCCGATGGTGTGCCCGGCGTTGGCCACCTCCAGTTGCGCCAGGTGCTCGACGTCGGCGTCCACGGCGGCCGCGAACCGGCGCAGCAGCCGCGCCCGGTCGGCCGGGGCCACCGCGTGCCAGGACTCGAACGCCGCGGCGGCCGCGGCGATGGCCCGGTCGGTGTCCTCCAAGGTGCTCAGGCTGATCTGACGGATCGGCTGCCCGGTGGCGGGGTTCAGCACGGTGTGGGTCGTCTGGTCGGTCATCTGATTGGTGATCGGATCGGTCATTGGGTGTTCACCTCTCGGGTGCTGTGCAGGGCAGCGGCCTCCACGAAGGCCTCGAACAGGCGGGGATCCTCGGGGTTCTCCTCGGGGTGGAACTGGAC
>DATBUG010000132.1:0-2581 GCA_036516315.1 Citricoccus sp. | reverse complement strand
CCGCTTCCTCGACGGTGCTGCGTATCTTCTCCCCACCGGGCACCTCACCCAGGCCCGAGCGGCCCTCAGAGTCGGTGATGATGACGACGTTGCGGGTGAAGAACGGCCCGTGGGCTCCGGAGAGGTTCAGCAGCATCGAGTCGTGCCCCGCCACAGGCACAACCTCGATGCCGGCGATCGTGGGTTGGTCGGTCACCGGTCATCACCGGCCCAGAGGGAGATCTCGCCGTCGATCCGGCGGTTGAGGTGCCAGGGGTTGGCATCACTCACCGGGGCCGGCAACAGGGCGTCGGGCAGGTCTTGGTAGGCCACCGGGCGGAGGAACCGCTCGATCGCCAGGGTTCCGACCGACGTCGTCCTCGAGTCAGAGGTGGCCGGGAACGGGCCACCATGGACCATGGCGTGGCCGACCTCGACGCCTGTGGGCCAGCCGTTGGCGAGGATGCGCCCCACCTTGCGCTCCAGTTCCGGGATGAGCGGTGCCGCGGCCGCGTGGTCTGCATCGGTCAGGTGCAGGGTGGCTGTCAGTTGGCCCTCCATGGCGCGGGTCGCCGTGATGAGTTCGTCCGGGGAGGAGTAGCGGATGAACAGCGAGGCCGCCCCGAAGATCTCCTCGTGCAACACGTCATTGGACTGGAAGGTTTCCACGTCCGTGCCGTAGACCACGGGGCCCGGCGCGTTCTCGGTGGCCCCGTCCTGGCCGTGGCCCACCGGGGTGACGCCCTGCTGGGCAGACAGGTTCGCGACGCCATCGGTCCAGGACTTCGCGATGCCGGCGGTGAGCATGGTCTGCCCGGCCTTCTCGGCCAGGGCCCGGGACACGGCGGCTGAGAAGCGGTCACCCTTCTCACCGGCCGGGACGAACACGAGCCCCGGTGCGGTGCACAACTGGCCGGAGGAACCGGTCAAAGAGGTCACGAAGGCGGCGGCGAGCGCGTCCAGGTCATCCTGGCTGCCGGCAAGGGCCCCGGCGAAGAAATAGACCGGGTTGATCGAGCTCATCTCGGCGTACACCGGGATCGGCTCCGGACGGGAGACCGCGGTGGCCATCAGCGCGGTGCCGGCGCCGCGGGAGCCGGTGAAGCCGATGGCCTTGATCCTCGGGTCGGCGGCGAGCGCCTGGCCCACCTGGGAACCGGGGCCGTAGACGAGGGAGAACACCCCCGGGTGCAACCCGAGTTCCCGCACGGCGTCGGTGATGGCTTGGCCGACGATCTCACCCGTACCCGGGTGGGCGTTGTGCGCCTTGAAGACCACGGGACAGCCGGCGGCCAGGGCCGAGGCGGTGTCGCCTCCGGCGGTGGAGAAGGCCAGCGGGAAGTTGCTGGCACCGAACACGCCCACCGGTCCCAGGGGGACCTTGCGCTGGCGGATGTCCGCACGCGGCATGGGAGTGCGGTCCGGCTGCGCCGGGTCGACGCGGACCCCGTGGTGGTCACCCTGGCGGACGACCCGCGCGAAGAGCCGCAACTGACCGGTGGTGCGGCCGGTCTCCCCCGTCAGCCGGGCCTCGGGCAGTCCGGTCTCGGCCATGGCGCGGGCCACGAGCTCCTCCCGGACGGCCTCGATGTTCTCAGCGATCTTGTCCAGGAAGTCCGCGTGGGTCTGCGGATCGAGGGTGCTGAAGGAGGCGAAGGCCTCCTCGGCGGCGGCGGTGGCACGGGCCAGTTGCTCGTTGTCGATGAGCGAGTACGCCGGCTCGAGCCGCTCGTTGGTGGCCGGGTTGTAGCCGTGGGCGGTGCCGCCGTTCCCTGGCAGCGATGCGCCGGCGACGATCGAGTGGCCGGTCAGTGCGGTCTGGGTCGAGGTCATGGTTGCTCCTTCGGATTGGTGAGGAGAGTTTCAGGCCACCGGTGCCGGGGAGGCCGGACGCACCCCGGCCCTCTCGATCAGGGCGGACAGGTCGCTGCGATCCTGCTCGGACAGGTCGTGCAGCGGAGGACGAACGATCCCGGCCTGGCGGCCAACGGCCTGCAGTCCGGCCTTGACGATGGAGACACCGAAGCCCTTGCCGCGGTCACGGATGTCCAGGTAGGGCAGCACGAAGCGGTTGAGCTTCTCGGTGACGGCGTCACGGTCCTGGCGGCGCACGTCCCCGTAGAACTCGAGGGCGAACTCGGGCACGAAGTTGAACATCGCCGAGGAGTAAGTGCTCATCCCCAGCTGCAGCAGCGGCAGCGCGTAGGTCTCGGCTGTCGGCAGGCCACCGAGGTAGAACATCCGGTCCCCGTTGCGGGCGTAGACCTTGGACAGGTGCTCGATGTCGCCGATGGCGTCCTTGAAGCCGATGAAGTTCTCATGGCGGCGGGCCAGCTCGGCGACGGTCTCGGCCGAGTAGATGGCGTTGGCGCGGTTGTAGACGATGACGGCCGTCCGGGTGGCGCCGATGACGGCCGAGGCGTGCTCCAGCAGACCCTGCTGATCGCATTCGGTCAGGTAGGGCGGCAGCAACAGGATGCCCTCGGCACCGGCCTCCTCGGAGGCCTGGGCCTGGGCGATGGCTTGCCGGGTGGAGCCTCCGGCGGAGCCGAGCACCGGCACCTCGGGGCGGGAGGACTCGACGGCGGCGCGCACCACCTGG
>DATBUG010000131.1:0-3435 GCA_036516315.1 Citricoccus sp. | reverse complement strand
TGGTCGGCCAGGGCGCCGCGGGCGGCGTCGTCGTGGCCGAGGATCTGGTGCCCGACGGCGGCCAGGGCCCCGCCGGCGAGGGAGCCGGTGCGGGCCAGCAGGCCCGCGACGGGGCGGGTGACGGTGGCCGGCAGGCGGCGTGAGGCCTGCAGGGCGAACTGCACTGGGTCCTGGACGAGTTCACTTTGCACGGTGCGCACGGTGGTCCGGGCGTTGGCCACCCAGGGCACCCCGCGGCTGGCTGCGCGGCTCACCGGTCGCGCCACTGCCCCCGGGTGTCGATCACGTGCTTGCCGGCGGCCAGGGACTTGAGCCCGGCGAAGGCGGTGTGGTCCACCAGCAGCACCACCACGTCGGCGGCCTCGATCGCCTCCTGGGCCTCACACCGGCGCACGTTGTCCCGTCCGGCCAGCACGGCCGGCAGCTCGGGCACGTGCGGCTCCACTGCCAGGATCGTGCTGCCGGTGAACTGCTCGGCCATCGCGGCGGTGATGTTCAGCGCCGGGGACTCGCGCAGGTCGTCGATGTTGGCCTTGAATGCCAGCCCCAGCGCGGCGACCACCGGTGCCCGCCCGGTCTCCTGCATCACGTCGAAGGCCTTGGCCTTGACCTGGTCGATCACCCACTGCGGCTTGGCGTCGTTGATCTCCCGGGCACTGCGGATCAACCGCGCCTGGCCCGGGGCGGCGTCCACGATGAACCACGGGTCCACCGCGATGCAGTGACCGCCCACCCCGGGACCGGGCTGGAGGATGTTCACCCGCGGATGGTGGTTGGCCAGCTCGATCAGTTCCCACACGTCGATGCCCAGTTCCTGGCAGATCATCGACAGCTCGTTGGCGAAGGCGATGTTCACGTCCCGGAAGGAGTTCTCCACCAGCTTGGCCAGCTCCGCGGTCCGGGTGTCGGTGAGCAGGATCTCGCCCTGGCAGAAGGTCTCGTACAGCGCCTTGGTCCGCTCGGCCGCCTCCGGGGTGGACCCGCCCACGATCCGGTCATTGGTGACCAGCTCGGTCATCACCTTGCCCGGCAGCACCCGCTCCGGGCAGTGGGCGAACATCACCGACCGGGCCCCGGCCAGGTCCGGGCGCTCGGCGTAGACCACCTCGGCCAGCCGCTCGGTGGCCCCGGGCGGGGAGGTCGACTCGAGGATCACCAGCTCGTCCCCGCGCAGCTGCGGGGCCAGTCCCCGCCCGGCGGCCTCGATGTAGGACAGGTCCGCGCTGTGGTCCTCGTGGAACGGGGTGGGCACGGCCACGATGTAGGCGTCCGCGGCCGGGGTGGTGGTGCTCGCCGAGAGCAACCCCTCGGCCACCGCCTTGCGCACGTACCCGTCCAGGTCCGGCTCCACGAACGGCACGTCCCCGGCGTTGACCGCATCGACCGTGCGCTGGCTCACGTCCACCCCATGCACCCGGATCCCGTTCCCGGCGAGGATGGCCGCCGTCGGCAACCCGATGTAGCCCAGCCCGATCACGGCAACGCTGGAGATGTCAGTCATGAATGAAGTCCTTCGGTCGGTGGAACCAGGCGGCGCATCGGCCCCGGACGGAGCACCGCACGCGGCGGTGGACACTGTGCAGGGCCGGGGGCCGCAGGCGATTCCGGTCAGTGGCGATTATATGGGCTGGTCCCGGCACCGTTCCGCACCGCGGCCCGCCGGGCCAGTCCCACGAAGCGTCGGCCCAGCTCAGCCAGGTCCGCGTGACGGCGCACCCAGTCCCGGCCGCGGCCGTCCACGGCGGTGCTGTGCGGATCCGCGGCCAGCCGGCGCCAGAGTCCGGCGAGGGCGTCCGGGTCTGCGGCCACCAGACTGGCGGCCCCGGACGCGTCCAGGACCCGGGCCGCCTCCCCGGTGACCATACCGGTGATGTGGCGGCCCACGGCCAGCAGCTCGTAGGTCTTGGACGGGATCGTGAACTCGAAGCTGGGCCAGTCCGGACGCAGGGCCACGAGGCAGGTGTCCGCCCATGCGTACTGCGCGCGCAGCTGGGCCCCGTGCACGGACGGCACCATCTGCACTGGCCGGCCCAGGGACTCGTTCAGGTCCGCGAGCGCCTCACGCCGGGTCCCGGAGCCGACGAGGCGCACCGAGATCCGTGGTGTCCCGTCCCGGACCAGGGCCGCGGCGCGGATGACGGTCTCCAGGCCCTGGCTCTCGCCGTGGTTGCCGAGGTAGAGCACGTGCAACTCCCCCTCCTCGCGCTCCCTCGCAGGGACGGCCTCGATCCGGTCGAGCGGCACGCCGTTGCCGACGACCTCGACCGGGCCGATGCCACGCTCGGCGAGCCGGCCGGCGAACCCCTCCGTAACGGTCACCACCAGGTCCGCGGCGCGCTGGGTTCCGGTGACCAGGGCCTCCATGGCCCGGCTGAGGACACCGGCGGAGACGCCGGACTCCCGGGCCAGGTCCGGCCACGCGTCCCGCATCTCCACGATCAGCGGCACGCGTCGCAACCGGGAGAGCGCCCAGCCGGCGACGACGGTCGGCAGGGCCGGCACGGTGATCACCAGCACGTCCGGCCGCGGAGCCCGCAGCGCCACGGGCACGGCGGCCACGGCGTGCACCACGTGACCCAGGAACCGTCCGTCGCGCGTGGCGGCCAGCGCCGGGACGCGCAGCGTGCGCAGGATGCGCTCACCGTGGGGGCCACGGCCCAGGCGCGGCTCGGTGTCGCCACCGGGCACCTGTCCGGGGTCGGCCGGCGGGGCCACGATGTCCACCTCCCACCCCTCGCGCCGGAAGGCCTCCACAAAGGCGGCCCAGCGCCGCTCGGGCGGGGTGCGTTCGGGCAGGTAGGAGTGCGTGATCAGCTGGACCCGCATGGGTCAGGCCCCCGCACAGGGGTTCGGCGGGGCCGGCGGGCCGGAGGACTCCGGCACGGAGCCGGACGGGGCACCGCTCGTGGTCGGGTCGGGCGACCCGGCCGACGACTCGCTCCCGGACGGCGTGGGCGTGGTGGACGGTGAGCCCGGGGTCTCGGGGCGGGCGGTGTCCTCCCCACCGTCCGTGCCGTCGTCGTCACCGCCGGAGAGATAGGACGCCAGGTCGTCGGCCTGCAGGGCGCGGCGCAGCTGGTCCATGCCCTCCTCGTCCTGCTCCACGATCGAGGCGCCGCCCGGCCCCTCGGTGGGGGGCCCGTGGGGCACGGTGAAGGTGTGGATGTCCCCGGAGCGGATCCCGTTGAGCTGCAGTCCGTAGCCCGCGATCGTCCCGGCGTTCAGGCCCTCGTCCACGGTGATGAACGGCACGATGGCGTCGATGACGTCCGTGAGCTTCTGCGGGTTGGCCAACGTGTCCACGGTGAGGACCTGGTCGACCATGGAGGAGACGAACCGCTGCTGGTTGGCCACGCGTTCGAAGTCCCCACCCATGAAGGCCTTGCGCTCGCGCACGTACCGCAGGGCGTCGGCGCCCCGCAGCAGGATGTCCCC
>DATBUG010000130.1:0-10225 GCA_036516315.1 Citricoccus sp. | reverse complement strand
TGCTCGATGACGATGTCCACCTGCCGGCGCGCCGGGACCTGGCCGGCCTGCCGGGAATGCCGCAGGGACGCCCGGTAGCCCTCCAGGGCTGCCGGCAGGTTCGCCAGGCGCCCGGCGACGTGCTCCCAGTGTTCGGTGGTCTCGGTGGGCATCAGGTCGAAGATCTCGCGGATGCCCTGGGCGGGGGAGGCCAGGTTGTTCAGCTCGGTGCGCTGGGTGGCGGTGATCTCCCGCTGCAGGCCGATGCGTTCGCGCAGGGCCGCCGCGGTCACCCGGTCCACCTCGTCCACCGGCTCCAGCCGGTCCAGGTCTGCCAGCACGGCCCGGTCCAGCTCGTCCTGGGCCGCGGTCCCGGCCGGGGAGTAGTCCGCGTACTCGGTCTCGTGACCGGGGTGGCCCAGGGCGGTGGCCTCCTCGGGATTCAGGGCCAGGGTGTCGGCGAAGTACCGGTTGGCGAGCTCGTCGATGGCGCTGGGCCGGCGGGACGGCCCGCTGCCGTCGGTGACGGTGGGCTGGTTCTGGTGCGCTGCGTTCACCCCTCCGAGCGTAGCCGACCACGTGGCGTACGCCACGGAGACCGGGGCGGGGACCCGCTGTCCGGCGGGGACCGGAGACTCCCGCCGGACAGCTCAGGGAGCGAGGGGACGCCCCCCTCAGCGACGTGTGGTCACTCGTCGTCGTGGCCGCCGTCGTCCTCGAACGGGACGACTCCGGCCGCGACGGACTGTTCACAGGCCTCGGTGCTGCAGGCGGAGGCGGACACGCGCAGGACGGCGTCCCCCTCGTCGAACGGGACATAGTCCGCACCGGCCAGGATCACCACCTCGAGGGACTCCACCTCGCCGGTGCACTCCACGGAGTCCGAGTAACCCATGCCGGTGGCCAGGCGGTTGCCGTCGACGACCTGGGCCGCCTCGACCCAGACGCTGCCGGTCCAGCCGGCTTCGCAGTCGACGTCGACCGTCACGGAGACGCCGGCGCCGCCTCCCAGCAGGGTGCCGCTGGCGGGCAGTTCGGTGGTGGTGGCCGCCTGGGCGGCGGTGGCTCCGGCGAACGCGGTGAGCACGGTCGCCATGCCGGCCACGGTGAGCGTGCGGGACAGTGTCTTCATGGTGGAACCTCGGTGGGGGAGTGGGTGAGTGGACCGGGTTCCCCTGAGACGGTCGGGGGTGGGCACATCATAGGTACCGCCCCGCCGCGCCGGACAAGGGCTGACCGGCGCTGGGCCGAGGGGCCGGTCAGCTCATGCCGGCGGCCTGCCGCCAGGACCCGGCCCCGGGCCGGGCCCAGAGTCCCAGCCGGCGGCGGCGCTCCAGGGTGCGGTCGTGCTCGTCTCGTCCGGCGGCCTCACGCCGGTGGCGCTCGGCCTGCACGGCCACGGCCTGCAGCACGGCGGTGAGCGCGGCGGTCTCCTCCGCGTCCAGGGATCCGCGGATGACGACGGCGGGCTCGGTGCCGGTGGCCGTGTCCTCGGCCGGGGACGTGGTCTGGGCGGTCATGGTCCGGGGGCTCCTTTCCGAGCCGGGCAGGGTAGGACTGGTGTGGGGCACGGTGCTCACAGCGGGATGTTGCCGTGCTTGCGCGCGGGCCGGGCCTCGCGCTTGTGGAACGTGGCCCGCAGTCCGCGGACCAGCTGGACCCGGGTCTCGGACGGGGCGACCACGGCGTCCACGTAACCACGCTCGGCGGCCTGGTAGGGATTGAGCAGTTCGGCCTCGTACCCCTCGATGAGCTCGGTGCGCTTGGCCTCCACGTCGCCCCCGGCCTCCTCGACCGACTTCAGTTCGCGCCGGTAGAGGATGTTCACCGCGCCCTGGGCGCCCATCACGCCGATCTGGGCGGTGGGCCAGGCCAGATTGATGTCCGCGCCGAGCTTCTTGGAACCCATGACGATGTACGCCCCGCCGTAGGCCTTGCGGGTGATCACGGTCAGCTTGGGCACGGTCGCCTCGGCGTAGGCGTAGATCAGCTTGGCGCCACGGCGGATGATCCCGGAGAACTCCTGGTCCGTCCCGGGCAGGAAACCCGGCACGTCCACGAGGGTGACGATCGGGATGTTGAACGCGTCGCAGAACCGCACGAACCGGGCGGCCTTCTCGGAGGCGTTGATGTCCAGGGTCCCGGCGAACTGCATCGGCTGGTTCGCCACGATGCCCACGGTCCGGCCCTCGATCCGTCCCAGGCCTGTGATCACGTTGGGCGCGTAGAGCTCGTGGAGCTGCAGGAGGTGCCCGTCGTCCAGCAGGTGCTCGAGGACGGTCAGCATGTCATAGGGCTGGTTCGCCGAGTCCGGGACGAGGGTGTCCAGCGCCAGGTCCTCCTCGGTGATCTCGAGCTCCTCCTCGAACTCCTCCACGGGAGCCTCGGCCAGGTTGTTCGCCGGCAGGAACTCGAGCAGCTCCCGGACGTACTCCAGCGCGTCCTCCTCGGTGGGGGCGAGGTAGGCGGCGGTCCCGGTGGTCGCGTTGTGCTGGCGTGCCCCGCCCAGGGTCTCCATGTCCACGTCCTCGCCGGTGACGGCCTTGATGACGTCCGGGCCGGTGATGAACATGTGCGAGGTCTTGTCCACCATGATGACGAAGTCGGTCAGGGCGGGCGAGTAGGCGGCGCCACCGGCCGAGGGGCCCATGATGACCGAGATCTGCGGGATGACACCGGAGGCCAGGACGTTGTTGCGGAAGATGTCCGCGAACATGGCCAGGGAGGCGACGCCCTCCTGGATGCGGGCGCCGCCGCCGTCGTTGATCCCGATCACCGGGCAGCCGTTGCGTGCGGCGAACTCCTGGACCTTGACGATCTTCTCGCCGTTGACCTGGCTGAGCGAGCCGCCGTAGACGGTGAAGTCCTGGGAGTACACGGCCACCAGGCGCCCGTCCACGGTGCCGTAGCCGGAGACCAGGCCGTCACCGACCGGGCGCTTGGCGGCCATCCCGAAGGCCGTGGTGCGGTGCACCGCCAGGGCGTCGAACTCCACGAACGAGCCCGGGTCCAGCAGCAGCTCGACGCGCTCGCGGGCCGTGTGCTTGCCGCGCTCGTGCTGCTTGTCGACGGCGGCCCGGCCGCCCGGCAGGGCGGCCTCGGCCCGGCGCCGGGCCAGGTCCTGCAGCTTGCCGGCCGTGGTGGTCAGGTCCGGCGCGTCCTGGGCCGGAGTGGCTCCGGCGCTGGCCTCGGCGGGAAGGGTCACGGGTCCTCCGTCAGTTGGATCATCCATACAAGTCCTCGCCGGCCGTCCGGGCCCCGGTGGGTGCGATCGGCCGCCGTCACCGCCCCAGTCTAAGGAGGCGCGGCGTCCTCACCGTTGTAGGAATCACACAACATCGGGGGGCCTGTGCACCGTCAGCGGGCACGGGCGCCCCGGGCCCATTGGATGCCCGGGCGGCGCGGGGCCGCGGCAAAGGGCGACGCCCCGGTCAGCGGCCCCAGCCGCGGACGGACCAGGCCCGGGACATCAGGGAGATCCGCCCGTACGGGCCACCCGGCAGGGACTGCTGGAGCCGGCGTGCCAGCTCGTCGCGCTGCTCCTCGTCCAGGGTGGCCAGGTAGGACGGGATCGGGCCCACCCCGTTGAGCATGGGCTGCCAGTAGTCCTCGAACCCCGTGAACACCGTGCGCAGCCACACCGGCTTGACCCGGACCCGCTGCAGTCCGGCCTCGCGGAACAGCCGCTCGAGGGCGGCGGGACGGCACATGGTGAAGCGCCGGGCCTCGCTGTGCTCGCGGGCGCGGTGGTCCACCGCCACGGCGGCGCGCCAGAAGTAGTCCAGCATCTGCGTCTGGTCCCCGTAGTCCCAGACGCACGCCGAGACCTGCGCCTTCGGGCCCGCCATCAGTTCGGCCATGCGCCAGAGCGCCTCCTGGGGCTCGGGGAAGAAGTTGAGGGCCAGCAGGGAGGAGATACAGTCGTAGCCGCCCTCGCGTTCGGGCAGCGCCGCGGCCTCGGCCACGGCGAACCGCGCCCGGGGGTCTGCCACGTGCGCGCGGGCGTAGTCCACGTACTCCTCGGACGGGTCACACCCCAGGACGGAGGCCGGATCGGCCTCCGCGCAGATCGCCTCGGTCAGGGCACCGGTGCCACAGCCGACGTCCAGCCAGTGCGCTCCCGGCGGGGCCTGCAGCATCTCGAGGAAGCGGGGGGCGAGCCGACGGCTCCACCGACCCATGTAGTTCTCGTACGCCGCGGGGGCAGCCCACTGATCCACCAGCATGTCCGACCTCACTCGTCAGTCATCCACCAGTATTCGCCCCGGTCAGGAGGCCACGGCCCCCGCACCGGACGCCTTGAGGGTACCTCTGGACCCCGGCCCAGGTGTAGGGGCCGCCGCCGGGCGGCCCGCCCGGCAACGTTCCGGGGTCGCACCCGGGGGACCGGGTATACCTGTGGGCATGGACCCCGCGACGCCAGCCCCGGTCAGCCCGACGCCTCCCGTCCCGGAGGTCACGTGGCTCGAGCACACCGGCTCGACGCAGCAGGTGGTGCTCGACGCCGCCGCCGCGCGGCCGCAGGACTGGCCCCACCTGCGGGCCGTGGCCACCCTGGACCAGCGCACCGGGCGGGGACGGCGCGGGCGGGACTGGACCACGCCCGCCGGTACGGCACTGTCCGTCTCGGTCGTGCTGCGTCCCCAGGTCCCCTTCCAGCACTTCAGCTGGGTGACGCTCATCGCCGCCGCCGTCCTGGCCGCGGAGCTCGGCCGGCGGGGCCTGGCGGCCACCGTGAAGTGGCCCAACGACGTGCTCGCCCCGGACGGCCGCAAGCTCTGCGGCATCCTGGCCGGGGTGCTGCCGGACCAGTCCGGGATCGTCCTGGGGCTGGGCCTGAACCTCGACTTCGGGCCCGGTGGCGCCCCGGTGCCGACCGCGACCGCGGTCGCCGAGTGGTTGCCCGGGGCCGGGGCCGGTGGGACCGCCACCCTCGCCGCGGAGGTCCTCAAGGCCCTGCTGGGCGCGCTCAGCCGGGACCTGGCGGCCTTCGCGGACGCCGTCGCGCCCGCGGGGGCCGGGCCCGCCGAGGAGGTCGACGGCACGCACCCGGCCGTGCGCCGCGTCATCGAGCACCTGGGCACCCTGGGGACGCGGGTCAGGGCCGAGCTGCCGGGCGGGGCCGTGCTGACGGGCACCGCGCGGGGCCTGGGACCGGGGGGAACCCTGCTGATCGAGCCCGACGAGCGTGGGAAGATGGAGGCAGCCGCCGCCGGGGCCGCCCGGCGGCACGGACTGCTGGAGGTCTCCGCCGCCGACGTCGTGCACCTGCGCCGCTGACCGGGGACCATCACACACGGAAGGACGCGAGGGACGTGGGATTGCGGTTGTCACCAGGGGAACAGGTGCGCGTGCGCACCCGGGCCCACCCCCGTGCCCTGACCGCGCCCGTGGTACGCCTGATGCTGATCGCACTGGCGACCGGGTACCTGCAAGGAGTCCTGGCCCGCGGGGACCTGGCCGGGTTCGTGGTGCAGGCCCGCCCGTGGCTGTCCGGGCTCGTGTGGGTACTGGCGGCACTGGCCCTGGCGCTCTGGTGCCTGCGCCCGGTCTGGCGCTGGCTGACCCGGACCACGGTCCTGACCAGCCTGCGCATCATCCAGCGTGCCGGTCCCGGGCGGTCCCGGGAACGGACCCTGCACCTGCTGGCCGTCTACGACGTCCGGCTGCGGCAACGGCGTGGCCAGCGGATGGCCGGGGCCGGGGACCTCGTGATCGAGCACGGGACCGGGTCCCAGTGGGTCCTGGCGGGCATGCCGGAGGCCGTGCGGTTCCGTGAGCTGATCCTGCGGGAGATGGTCGCGCTGCGCCGGCAGGTCGCCGAGCAGGCCGCCCCGCCGTATTCGTCCTACACCGTCTCGCCGGCCTCGCCCGGTTCTGTGGCAGGAGGTGGCCAGCATGGCTGAGCAGCAATCCGGGACGCCGCGGCCGCAGCGGCCACAGTCCTCTCCGGGCGCCCATGACGAGCCCTTCCCCATCACCTCACCCCTGCCCGTGGTCGGCGGGCCGTACGGGACCGGTCTCGGTGGGCCCGGCCGGCCGGAACCCGGCCGGGCCGGCGCGCCGGAACCGGGACCGGAGGACGGTCCGGACACCGGCGGGCTGTCCGAGGTCCCGCCGGACACCACGGCCACCGCGTCCCTGGCCATCCGCGATGACCCCGCGTCCTGGACCCAGGCCATCTCCACCCTGGAGGCCGGACTGCTCGGCGGGCCGCGCACCCTGACCCGCCGGGAGATGGCCGCCGAGCTCGGCGTCTCCCTGGTCTCGGCCCGCAAGCTGTGGCGCGCGCTCGGGTTCCCGAACGTCCAGGACGGGGACCGGGCCTTCACGCCGCAGGACGTGGCCGCGATGAAGACCATGATCGAGCTGGTGCGCCGCGGGGTGCTCAACGAGGAGACCGCGATCTCGCTGACCCGGTCCATCGGGCAGATGACGGACCGGATGGTCGTCTGGCAGATCGAGGCGCTGGTCGAGAACAAGATCAGCGAGGAGGGGATGACGGACCCGGAGGCCCGCCGCGCCGTGGTGGACATGCTCCCGGAGATCATCGAACCGCTCGAGCAGGTGATGGAGTACTCCTACCGCCGCCAGCTCAACGCGGCCCTGCAGCGGCTCACGGTGCGGGTGGAGGCGGGGCTGGCCGCCAGTGCGATCGGCCGGGACGGTTCCGAGGACGACGCCCCGCTGCCGTTGGCCCGCGCCGTGGGCTTCGCGGACATGGTCTCCTACACCTCGCTGTCCCGGCAGATGAACGAACGCACCCTGGCCCAGATGGTCCAGCGCTTCGAGAACAAGTGCGCCGAGATCATCTCGATCGGTGGCGGCCGCCTGGTCAAGACCGTCGGGGACGAGGTGCTGTTCAACGCCGAGACCCCGGAGGCCGGGGCGCAGATCTCGCTGGGCCTGGCCAAGGCGATGAGCGAGGACCCCGTGCTGCCCTCCGCCCGGGTCTCCCTCGTCTGGGGGCGCGTGCTGTCGCGGTTGGGCGACATCTACGGCCCCACCGTGAACCTCGCCTCCCGGCTGACCGCCCTGGCCGATCCGGGGACCGTGCTCGTGGACGCGATGACGGCCCTGGCCCTCGAGGACGACGAGCGTTTCGTCCTGGTCCCGCAGCCACCGCAGATGGTCCGTGGCTTCGGCGAGATCCGTCCCTCGATCCTCATGCCCGGCACGGGCGAGGGTCTGATCGTCGACTGACCGTTCCCCGCCCGTTCGGCACGGCAGGGGAGATCTCCCCATGTCGGCAGGGCCCGCCCGGGCATGTGACGGGATAGACTCGCGGGTGCGGCCGTGCGTCCACGGGGGACCGGCCGCCGGCAGTCATCACCATGGGGGGTCATCGTGAAGCCAGGCGTGGGCGCCGGGCGCCAGGGCGCGCTCAAGGCCACGGCATTCGTCGGGGTCTCGACGGTCGCCGTCACCGGGGCCATCCTCTATCCCGGCTTCCAGACCGCGGACGTGGATCTCAACGACGGCGGCGTGTGGGTGGTGAACCGCGAAGAGAGCAAGGTCGCCCACCTCAACTACGAGTCCCAGACCCTCGACGGCGGCGTCACCACCACCATGACGGAGTACGACCTCGCCCAGCACGCGGACCGGGTCTTCCTGCGCGACCGCGAGCTCGGTGCCCTGGTGACCGTGGACCCGGCGGCCTTCGAGCTGACCGACGAGAACATGCTGCCGGCCAACGCGAACTTCTCCTACGGCGAGGACGTGGTGGCCGTGGCCGACGCCGAGCGCGGTCGCGTCTACGCCGCCCGCACCGGGTCCCTGGGGCAGATGTCGGCCGAGGGCTCCGAACCGCTCTACGAGGCCGAGGGTCCGGTGGCCACGGCCGTCGGCCGGGACGACACCGTGTGGGTTGCGGACCTCGAGGCCAGTGTCCTGAAGGGGTTCCGCCCGCTGACCGAGGAGGAGCTCCGGGAGGCGGCCGCGGCGGAACCGGTCGGTGCCGGTGCCACCGACGGCGAGCAGGACGGCGGACGGGGCGGCAGCGACGGCAGTGACCGCGACGGGACCGCCGGCTTCCGGGAGGTCACCTCGACCGAGATCGACGGGCTCGAGGGGTTCACGGCCCCGCAGGTGTCGGCAGTCGGGGACACCGGCGTCGTCTTCGACGCCGCCTCCGGCACCCTGGTGACGTCGGAGGGGAAGGCCTCGACCGTGGTGGACCCGGCCGAGGGGACGCTGCAGGCGCCCGGACCGGAGGCCGCCGGCGCCGTCGTCGCGCTGGCCAACAAGACCGCCACCGTCCCGCTGGACGGTGGCGAGGCAGCCTACGCGACCGTGGAGGCCACGGGCAGCCCCATCCAGCCGGTCCGGGTCGGCTCCTGCACGCACGCGGCGTGGCAGGGCTCCGGGCTGTACCAGCGGGACTGTGACGATGACGGCCAGGACGTCACCGAACGCATCCCGGAGATCCCGGCCGAGGCCCAGATGGTCTTCCGCGTGAACCGGGACGTGGTGGTGCTCAACGACGTGTCCCAGGGCAACACCTGGCTCGTGCAGGACGCCATGAAGATCGTCAACAACTGGGCGGACCTGGAACCGCCGAAGGGCGAGGGCGAGCAGGAGGAGGAGGAGTCGGATGAGGTCACCGACGCCATCGAGCTGCCCGACCGGCAGGAGGAGAACCAGAAGCCCGTCGCCCGCGACGACTCCTTCGGCGTCCGGGCCGGCCGGACCACCGCCCTGCCCGTGCTGTTCAACGACGTCGACCCGGACGGAGACCTGCTCACCGCCCGGCTCAAGGGCGACCAGCCGAAGACCGGCACCCTGCAGCCCATCCACGACGACACGGGATTCCAGCTTGTCGTGCCGGACGAGGCCAGCGGCAACGCGTCCTTCACCTACGAGGCGGACGACGGCCGCGGTGGCACCGACACCGCGCGGGCCACGGTGCGCGTGGTCCCGGAGGACCAGAACAGCGCCCCGGAACAGGAGCGCGTCACCACCCTGCGGGTCCAGGCCGGCACCGAGGTGTCCCAGAACATCCTGACGGACTGGCAGGACCCGGACGGCGACGACCTGCAGTTGATGGGGGCCGTCTCCGAGGACGGCGACGTGGTGCGCGTGCGCCCGGACGGGGTGCTGACCTTCGAGGACGTCGGCAAGTCCACGGGCACCAAGGAACTGGAGATCACGGTCTCCGACCGCCGGGAGTCCGCCACCGGCCGCGTGGTCATCGAGGTCCTCCCGGAGGGGGCCGCCCCGCCGATCACCGCCACGGACCACGTGACGGTCAACCTGGACGAGGAGGCCACCTTCTCGCCGCTGACCAACGACTTCGACCCCACCGGCTCCGAACTGCGCCTGGCCCACGTGGACCCGGTCTCCGGCGCGGACGTGGAGATGAACCCGGACACCGGCACCGTCTCCTTCCGCTCCGGGATGGAGCAGACGCACTACCTCAAGTACGTGGCCACCAACGGACCGGCCTCCGCGCCGGGACTGATCCGCGTGGACGTGAAGGACCCGGAGAAGAACCCCGGGGCGCCGATCGCCGTGCGGGATGTCGCGCTGGTCCCGGCCGACGGGGACGTGCTGGTCAACGTCCTCGGCAACGACACCGACCCCGAGGGCGGGGTGCTGGTGGTCCAGCAGGTCGACGTCCCGGACAGCGCCCCGATCGGGGTGTCCATCGAGCGCAACGCCGTCCTGCGCGTCACCGACCAGCGCGGGCTGTCCGAGCCGCTGACCTTCTCCTACACGGTGACCAACGGGACCGCGGCCTCCACCGGTGAGGTGACCGTGATCCCCATCCCGGCGCCCGAGTCGATGGAGCCACCGCGGCCGAACCCGGACACCGCCGTGGTGCGCGCCGGGGACGTGGTCACGGTGCCGGTCCTGGAGAACGACGTGCACCCCAACGGGGCCGACCTGACGCTGGAGCCGGAGCTGGCCGAGGGGGTGGAGGAGGACGAGGGCCTGATCTCGGTGGCGGACAACGTGGTCCGCTTCCGCGCCGGCCAGGAGCCCGGGGCGGTCTCGGCGGTGTACACCGTCTCCGGTCCGGACGGCCAGGAGGCCTCCGCACGGGTCACGTTCCACGTCACTCCGGTGGACCTGGAGGACAATTCCCCGCCCACTCCCGAACGCGTGGAGGGGCGCGTCTTCGCCGGCAACACGGTGGCGATCCCCATCCCGCTCGACGGCATCGACCCGGACGGGGACTCGGTGTCCCTCGTGCAGCTGGAGACGCCGCCCTCGCTGGGCACCGCGAAGGTGACGGCCCACTCGG
>DATBUG010000129.1:0-4286 GCA_036516315.1 Citricoccus sp. | reverse complement strand
ACTCCACGGCGCCGGCCCCGGGTGGGGCGCCGGGCGTCCCGGGCCCGCTCCCCGGATCCTGCGCGGGGCCGCGAGCACCTCCCTCCTCGCCGACGAAGCGGCTGCCGGGCACGGCCTCGCCGAGCAGGCGCACCAGCAGCTGCCCGGCGGCCACGTCCCAGGGGTTGGTGTCCACCCCAAGGGTGACGTCCGCCCAGCCGATGGCCGTGTAGGCCAGTTCGAGGGCTCCGGAGACCGTGCGCCGCACGGTCGCATAACCGTCCACGAGCCGGCCGAAGCGCTCCAGGGCCGCGGCGCCGTCGAGGGCCAGGGCCTCGGCGGAGGGGTAGGACGTGACCAGGTTCAGGGCATGCTCCGGCACCGTGGGCACCGTGGGCTCCGGACCACTGCCGCCCGTGCCGAAACGCTCGCCGTTGAGGTAGGCCCCGGCGTCGTCCGCGGAGAACTCCAGCCCGTTCACCGGGTCCAGGACCACGCCGGCCACCACGGCTCCGTCCACGGCCGCGGCGATCGAGATCGAGAACATCGCGAACCCGTGCGCGAAGTTGGCCGTGCCGTCGATCGGGTCGATGATCCACTCCACGGCGCCGGCCCCGGGTGGGGCGCCGGGCGTCCCGGGCCCGCTCCCCGGATCCTGCGCGGGGCCGCGAGCACCTCCCTCCTCGCCGACGAAGCGGCTGCCGGGCACGGCCTCGCCGAGCAGGCGCACCAGCTCGTCCTCGGTGGCCCGGTCGTGCACCGTCACCAGGTCGTGGGTGTTGCGCTTGGTGGACAGGTCCAGGGCGGCCGGGGTGGAGCGGAAGGCATGGGCGAGCCGAGGGGCGCAGGCGGCGGCCGCCTCGGCGGCGGTCCGCCGCAGCGCGGCCGGGGAGACAGGGCACGAGGACATGGCGCCACCCTAGCGGTGCGCTCACTCGGCGCCCGGTCAGGACGGCCGGGACCAGGACCGGGACCCGGCCCCGGTCGTGCTGCGTACGCCCTCGCGGGGGCCTGCGTAGCACCCGGCGCGGTGCGAGGAGAGCGGGCCCGGGTAAGGAATACTGGACCATATGGCCGATCGGACACCTGCATCCCCGCCTGCCCCGGACGACGTGCCATCCCCGCTGATCGAGCACCGGGATGCACTGGTCACGGAGCACATCGCCACGTTGCTCCAGGACCGGTGGCACCGTTTCCGGTACGCCGGCGCCGTCCGGCGCGGGCACGAGCCGACCGTGTTGTCCTTCACCGGGTACGGCACCACCTCCTGGATCCGGGTGTTCTCCCGGGTGGTGATGGCCCCGGACGACGCCTTCGAGAACGGACGCCGCCTCTCCAGGGTGGTCGAGGACGGCCTGCGCGGCTGGCACAACTTCACCTCCCCGCCGGTGCCCTACGCCGAGGTGAAGGTGCACGCGGGAGGGGACACCTTCACCGTGCGCGCCGACCGCGGGGGAGTGGTGGACGCCCTGATCGAGGTCGAGATGGAACCGGGCTGGCAGACGGTCACCCTCACCTCGGACGGCAGCGAGACGGCCACCTCGGACGTGTACATCGTGGAGGACGGCACGGTCACCGGCGTGGTCTCGGACATTGACGACACCGTGGTCGTCACCTACCTGCCGCGGCCGTTCCTGGCGGCCTGGAACTCCTTCGTCCTGGACGAGCACGCCCGGACCGCGACCCCGGGGATGGCCGTGATGCTGCACCGGCTGCTCGAACAGCAGCCGGCCTCCCCGGTGGTCTACCTGTCCACCGGTGCGTGGAACGTCGCCCAGACGCTGTCCCGGTTCCTGTCCCGCAACCTCTACCCCTCCGGACCGTTGCTGCTGACCAGCTGGGGCCCCACCGAGGACCGCTGGTTCCGCTCCGGCCTGGAGCACAAGGTCACCCAGCTGGACCGGCTGGCCCGGGAGTTCCCCGAGATCCAGTGGCTGCTCATCGGCGACGACGGCCAGCACGACCCCGAGATCTACGCCGACTTCGCCCGCCGCCATCCCGGGCGGGTCAAGGCGATCGTCATCCGGCAGCTGACCCCCTCGCAGGCGGTGCTGGCCGGTGGCCGCGCCACGGACACCCGGGACACCACCCCCGGGGTGCCCTGGTGCTACGGGCCGGACGGTGCGGAGCTGTCCCGCCAGCTGGAGGACCTGGGCATCCTGGACACCGGCCGGTCCTCCGCGGCCCTGCTGACGTGGCCGCGCAACGCGCAGGAGCCGGGCGCGGAACCCGAGGAGCGGGAGGCGGACGATTGAGCCCCGACCCGGGGACCGGCCTGCCCGGTGGGAACGGCACGTACCCGGCCACGGGGCGGATCGAGGACCGTCCCGACGGCGGCGGGCCGGCGGTGCGCGTGGACGTCCCGCTACGCTGGGGGGACATGGACGCGTACTGGCACGTCAACAATGTGCGGGTCGCCGCGGTGCTCGAGGAGGCGCGCATCCTGGCGTTCGGGGTGCCGGCCGGGACGGGCGCCCCCGGCGCCCCGGCTCCCGTGAGCCTGCTGGGCGGGATGCCGGACACGGTGCAGGTGCTCATCTCGGAGCACCGCATCCGCTACCGGCGGCCGCTGGAGTACCGCACCGTTCCGGTCCAGGCGTGGGTCTGGGTGGCGGCGGCCAAGGGGGCCTCGATCGAGGTCGCGTACTCGTTGCGGGACGGCGCGGACGGCACCGAGTGCGTCAGCGCCTCCAGCACCATGGTCTTCGTGGACGCCGCCACCGGCCGTCCCGTGCGGTTGAGCGAGGACCAGAAGTACGCCCTGACGCACCTGTCCCCGTAGGACCGGTGCGCACGCACCGGAACGTCGACCGGTGCAGACGCGGACGGCCCGGCCCCTGGGCAGGGTCCGGGCCGTCCGTGCGGGCGGGAGGGGTCAGATGACACCCTGCGCCAGCATGGCGTCGGCCACCTTGACGAAGCCGGCGATGTTGGCGCCGACCACGTAGTTGCCCGGCGTGCCGTACCGATCGGCGGTCTCGAGGCACCGGTCGTGCAGGTCGGCCATGATCTGCTCGAGCTTGTCGTGCGTGTAGTCGAAGCCCCAGGTGTCCCGGCTGGCGTTCTGCTGCATCTCCAGGGCAGAGGTAGCCACACCGCCGGCGTTGGCCGCCTTGCCGGGGCCGAACAGGACACCGGAGTGGATGAAGTGCTCGGTCGCCTTCTGGGTGCAGGGCATGTTGGCGCCCTCGGCCACGGCCACCAGGCCGTTGTCGATCAGGGTGAGCGCGGCCTTGTCGTCCAGCTCGTTCTGGGTGGCGGACGGGATGGCCACCGTGCCGGGCACATCCCACACGGACCCGCCGGCCACGAACCGGGACCGGCCGCCGCGCTGCTCGGCGTACTCGGCGATCCGGGCGCGCCGGACCTCCTTGACGTCGCGCAGCAGCTCCAGGTCGATGCCCTCCTCGTCCACCACGTACCCGGAGGAGTCGGAGGCGGTCAGCACGGTGGCGCCGAGCTGCTGGGACTTGGCGATCGCGTTCAGCGCCACGTTGCCGGACCCGGAGACCAGGACCGTCTGCCCGTCCATGGACTTGCCGTGGGTGCGCAGCATCTGGTCCACGAACATCACGGCCCCGTAGCCCGTGGCCTCGGGACGCACCAGTGAACCGCCCCAGGAGATCCCCTTGCCGGTGAGCACGCCGGACTCGAAGCGGTTGGTGATGCGCTTGTACTGGCCGAACAGGTAACCGATCTCCCGGGTCCCCACGCCGATGTCACCGGCGGGGACGTCTGTGTACTCGCCGATGTGGCGGTACAGCTCGGTCATGAAGGACTGGCAGAAACGCATGATCTCGGCGTCGGTGCGGCCGGCCGGGTTGAAGTCCGAACCGCCCTTGCCACCGCCGATCGGCATGCCGGTCAGCGCGTTCTTGAAGATCTGCTCGAAGCCCAGGAACTTGATGATGCCCAGGTAGACCGAGGGGTGGAACCGCAGGCCGCCCTTGTACGGGCCCAGTGCGGAGTTGAACTCGACGCGGAAGCCGCGGTTGATCTGGACGTGGCCGCTGTCGTCCACCCACGGGACGCGGAAGATGATCTGGCGTTCCGGCTCGCACATGCGGCGCAGGATGCCGGACTCGACGTATTCGGGATGACGGTTCACGACCGGGCCGAGGGCTTCGAACACCTCGGTCACGGCCTGGTGGAATTCGCTCTCGCCAGGGTTGCGGCGGAAGACCTCATCCCGCAGTTTCTCCAGACCAGGCTCCATGTCCGTCCTCGCTTTCCTCAGGTGGCGTCTCCTTGACGGGGAGGGCATCCCCGGATGGGGACGGGCCGGGACCACTGTACCGGCCGGTTGG
>DATBUG010000128.1:0-1983 GCA_036516315.1 Citricoccus sp. | reverse complement strand
ACCTTGCAGGCGACCAGGCCGTCGTCGCGGACGATGTAGTTGCGGTGGGTGGGCCACTCGCGCCAGGTCACCTGGGCCGGGTCGTCCAGGTCGACGTCGTCCTTTTCCTTGATGTTGACCGGGAACACCAGCGGCCAGTCGGCGTCGTCCCGCACCGCCTCCATGAACCCGTCGGTGATCAGCAGCGACAGGTTGAACTGGCGCAGCCGCCCGTCCTCGCGCTTGGCGCGGATGAAGTCCCTGACGTCCGGGTGGGACACGTCGAAGGTGCCCATCTGGGCGCCACGCCGCCCCCCGGCGGAGGACACGGTGAAGCACATCTTGTCGTAGATGTCCATGAAGGACATCGGGCCGGAGGTGTAGGCGCCGGCGCCGGCGACGAAGGCCCCTCGCGGGCGCAGGGTGCTGAACTCGTAGCCGATGCCACAGCCGGCCTTCAGCGTCAGGCCAGCCTCGTGGACCTTCTGCAGGATGCCGTCCATCGAGTCCTCGATGGTCCCCGAGACGGTGCAGTTGATGGTGCTGGTGGCCGGCTTGTGCTCCAGCGCGCCGGCGTTGGAGGTGATGCGGCCGGCCGGGATCGCCCCGCGGCGCAGCGCCCAGGCGAAGCGCTCCTCCCAGTAGCGGCGCAATTCCTCGGTGGGCTCGGCCTCGGCCAGCGCGCGGGCGACGCGGCGCCAGGTGCCGTCGATGTCCTCGTCCACGGCTTCGCCGGCCTTGGTCTTGAGGCGGTACTTCTTGTCCCAGATGTCCAGCGATGCCGGCTGCAGGGGAATGTCCTTGACCGTGTCCATCTTCACCGCCTCCAGACGTACCGTGCTCATGCCTGTGCTGTCTCCGTTCGATTGTGGGCGCCGGGCGCCGCCATGGTTCGTGTTCGCTGCCGTGGCAGCCGCTGCACCCGCCACCGGCGGACGCTTCGCCCGCCCGTGCCTGGCACCGGCGGACCGAGGTATTTCAACGGGCGGGATGAACGTCCACGAACGCTCCATCGGAAACCGCCAAAGCCTTGTTCCAGTGGCTTCCACGGCATGTGGGCCAGCCCTCGCAACCCCCTTGCTTGGGCTTTGAAGCCAGGACGACCACTAGATCTTGTGTCGGCCCGTGGGAGGGGAAGCTACGCGACCCCCCGCCTTCCGTCAACGCCGAAAACCGGCCCCGGGACGCGGATGCAGGCCCCGCGGGCTTCACCGGTGATTAAATGGGGGCCGGCCACACTCCGGCCCCGACGCGGCGCGCCCGGCTCGACGTCCCGGGCGCGCTCCCCAGCCCTCGACTCCGGTCCCCAGCCATGTCCCGCAGTCCCCGATTCCTGCTGCTGCTCGTCCTCGTCGCCCTGCTGGGCGGCGTGGCCGGTTCCTTCGTCCGCGATGGCGTCGCCCCCGCGGCGCTGGCGACCCCGGCCCCCGCGACGGTGCCTGCCGTCACCACGGCGGCGTTGCCGCAAGCGGTGGACGGCCAGCCACTGCCGTCGCTGGCCCCGATGCTCGAGACCGTCACCCCGGCGGTGGTCAGCGTCCAGACCCGCCAGCGCGTGCGGGTGCGCAATCCGTTCCTGGACGATCCCTTCTTCCGCCGGATGTTCCCGCACGTCCCGCGCGAGCGGATCGAGCAGTCGCTCGGCTCGGGCGTGATCGTCGATGCACGCCGGGGCCTGGTGCTCACCAACCACCACGTCATCGAGGGCGCCGACGAGGTGACCGTGACCCTGCACGACGGGCGGGTGCTGGACGCGGAGTTCGTCGGCTCCGACCCGGACACCGACGTGGCGGTGATGAAGATCCCGACCGGCGACCTGCAGGCGATCCCGCTCGCCGACTCCTCCTCGCTGCGCGTCGGCGACTTCGTGGTGGCCGTCGGCAACCCGTTCGGCATCGGCCAGACCGTCACCAGCGGGATCGTCTCGGCGGTGGGCCGCAGCGGCCTGCGGGGCCTGGGCTACCAGGACTTCATCCAGACCGATGCCTCGATCAACCCCGGCAA
>DATBUG010000127.1:0-2423 GCA_036516315.1 Citricoccus sp. | reverse complement strand
GTCCCAGGTGGAGAACGAGACGGCGCACGCCTGTGTGCGCGCGGCCCTCGAGCAGGGCATCACCAGCTTCGACACCGCGGACGTGTACGCCAACGGCAAGGCCGAGTCGGTCCTGGGCGAGGCGCTGAAGTCCGAGCGCCGTGAATCGCTCGAGGTCTTCACGAAGGTCTATTGGCCCACCGGTCCCAAGGGCCCGAATGACACCGGCTTGTCTCGCAAGCACATCCTCGAGTCCATCAACGGCTCCCTGACGCGCCTGCAGATGGACTACGTCGATCTCTACCAGGCGCACCGCTACGACGTTGAGACGCCGCTGGAGGAGACCATGCAGGCGTTCGCGGACGTGGTCCGCGCCGGCAAGGCCCTGTACATCGGCGTCTCCGAGTGGCCCGCGGACAAGATCCGCGAGGCCCACGCCATGGCGAAGTCCCTGGGCATCCAGCTGGTGTCCAACCAGCCGCAGTACTCCATGCTGTGGCGCGTGATCGAGCCTGAGGTGATCCCGGCCTCGGAGGACCTCGGCGTGTCCCAGATCGTCTGGTCCCCGATGGCCGGCGGCATCCTGACCGGCAAGTACCTGCCGGGCGAGCAGCCCCCGGCCGGTTCGCGCGCCACCGACACCAAGGGCGGCGGCCAGCGGACCCTGGAGGCGCGGATGACGGACGAGGTGCTCACGGCGGTGCAGAAGCTGCGGCCGATCGCCGAGAACCTGGGCTGCACCATGGGCCAGCTGGCGATCGCGTGGGTGCTGTCCAACCCCAACGTGGCCGGGGCCATCGTGGGCGCCTCCCGCCCCGAGCAGATCGTGGAGAACGTCAAGGCCTCCGAGATCGCCCTCGACGACGCGACCCTGGGTGCCGTCGACGCCGCGATCGGCCACGTGGTCACGGACGACCCCGCCAAGGTCTCGGTGCCGCAGGAACGTCCGGCCTGATCCGGCCCGGCGAGCCACGGCAGCACACCGGGCCCTTCCCGGCCGGGGTGCTGCCGTGCGTCCCCGGATGCCACCGGATCCCCGGGATACGCCCGTAATGCGCTTGTGATGACAAGCCCCCAAAGGTCACGGTAAGGTTACGAGCACGCCGGTGCTGTCCGTCCCGCTGGACGGGGCGGACAGCACGGGGCCAACGACTTTCAGTGCCGGGGGGCACCAGCATGACCACCACAGCCCAACGCTCCACGACCCGTCGTCAGCGACGCCGGCATCCCGTCCTGGGCCGGACCACGGCCGTGACCGCTTCGAGCCTGCTGGCCGCCGCCGCCCTGGCCACGCCGGCCATCGCCTCCGAGCCCGCCCTGCCTGAGCCGGCCGGTTCCTCCATCGGCGCCGCAGCCTCCACCACCCCGGCAGCGCCCGTTGGTCCGGCTTCCACCTCCCCTGCGGCTGCGCCCACCGGCACCGGGTCCGCGCCGCCGAGTGAGTCCGCCGTCCCCTCTCCGTCCGGGACACCGGACCCCTCGCCGTCAGACACTCCGTCCGGCACCCCCACCCCCTCGCCCACCATCACCGGCAACCGGCCGCCCGAGCTGATGACCTGTGGCGGTGTGATGACCCAGGCCGGAACCACCGAAGCCATCCGCGTCGACGTCTCCGACCCCGACGGCGACCCGGTCACCTTGAGCGCCGGCGTGTCCATGTTCGGCATCCAGCCCACCGTCTCCGGCCACGTGATCACTTACGTCGCCCCGGCTAGCCCGACGGGGCAGGACAACGTCGTCATCGTCGCCTCCGATGGCCGCGGCGGCGAGGCCCACTGCGAGCTCGGCGTGTTCGTCCAGCCGGCCGACCCCAGCCCCACTCCCTCGGCCACGCCGACGACGCCGGAGCCTACGTCCCCGGAGCCCGGGTCCTCGGACTCGGCAGGCCCCACCACTCCGGTACCGGGCCCCACCGACGAGGCCCCGCCTTCGGGGGACACCTCGAGCCCCGCCCCGACGCAACCGCCCACCTCGTCCGGCCCCGGTACGGCCCCGCAGGCGCCCAGCGTCGGGACGGAGGCCGGGTCCGGTGACGGACAGGCACCGTCCGGCACCGCGCCCTCGGCTCCCCCGGCGGACGGCGGCACCGGCCAGACACCCGGGCTGCCCGGCGGCGAGGCCGGTGACCGTTCCAGGACTGCGGACGAGCGGACGGACGGACAGGTTCCGCCGGCACCCGACGAGGGCTCCGGCGATCCCGAGGGCGGCGCCGCCGTCGGGCTCCCGCCGCGCCCCCCGGCGGACGGACCCGGAACGGACCCGGCCAGCGATGCGCCCGAGGGCGGAGACACACAGGCCGCCATGGATCGGACGGCGCTGACGGGGATGAGCGGCTGGCTGCTCGGCGGCACGGGCGTCCTGCTGATCGCCCTTGTCGGGCTGGCCTTGTTGGCCCTGCCGCGCAGGCGGCGCCGGCACTAGACTGGCCCCACGATGCGGTCGAT
>DATBUG010000126.1:0-4337 GCA_036516315.1 Citricoccus sp. | reverse complement strand
AGACCCCGGCCCCCAGGACGTCACCCAGGATGAACAGGAACAACCCCGTGGTGGTGACCGACTTCCGGAGGGACCGGGACGCGCCTGGCGCGGAGGGAGAGGACATAGGGACACCCTAGACCGTGGTGCGCCACCGGGGGGCTGTCCGTTCGGCTGCAGAGGCCTACGATGGCCCGAACGGCGTCCCACCGGGGACGCGGCCTCCGCCGGGCCCGCACGACCGAACAGGACGGACGCAGCATGGACGGACACCCGCACCACCCCCACCACTCCCGCACCTCCCTCTGGTTCGGCACCCATCCGGTCACCGTTCCGGACGCCGGCCGCCTCGAGCCGGGAGCGGTGTTCGACACCGTGGTGGCCGGCGCCGGGCTGACCGGCCTGGCCACGGCCGTGCTGCTGGCCCGGGCCGGACAGCGTGTCGCCGTGCTGGAGGCCCGTCGGGTGGGCGCCGTGGCCACCGGCAACACGACCGCCAAGGTCTCCCTGCTGCAGGGCACCACCCTGGCCGAGATCCGCCGGCACCAGTCGGACGAGGTCCTGCGGTCCTACGTCGAGGCCAACCGCCAGGGGCAGGTGTGGCTGCTGCGCTACCTGGACGAGCGGGGGATCGGCTACCAGCGCCGGGCGGCCTACACCTACGCCGCCACGGATGCGGGCCTGTCCACCCTGCGGGCCGAGCTCGAGGCCGACCGGGCCGCGGGCCTGGACGTGCAGTGGACCACCGAGACCGACCTGCCCTACCCGGTCACCGGGGCGGTGCGGCTCGCCGACCAGGCCCAGATCCACCCCCTGGAGCTCCTGGACGCCCTGGCCGCCGAGTTCCGGGAGCTCGGCGGCACCCTCGTCGAGGGCGTCCGCGTCACCGGGGCGGGATACCGCTCGCCGCTCACGGTGCGCACGAGCGCCGGGACGGTGCGCACCGGCCGGCTGGTCCTGGCCACGGGGGTGCCGGTGCTGGACCGCGGTGGCTACTTTGCCAAGCTCAGTCCCCACCGCTCCTATGCGCAGTCCTACCGGGTCCCGGGCGCCATCCCCCAGGGGATGTACCTGTCCGCGGACAGCCCCTCCCGCAGCCTGCGCACCGCCCCGGTCGAGGACGGCGAGCTGCTGCTGGTGGGTGGCAACGGGCACGTGACCGGACGCGGGCCCGCGCCGCAGGACGCGGTGGAGGACCTCGAGGCCTGGACGCAGGAGCACTTCCCCGGCGCCCAGCGCACGCACGCCTGGTCCGCCCAGGACTACCGCCCGGCCAACCTCGTCCCCTTCGTGGGCTCCCTGCCCCGCGGCGGCGGGAACATCCTGGTGGCCACCGGGTTCAACAAGTGGGGGATGACCAACGGCGTGGCCGCCGCCCTGCGCCTGTCCGCCCAGATCCTGGGCGAGTCCCTGGACTGGGCCCGGCCGATGGACACCCGGCTCACCACGCCCGCGGACCTGCTGACCGGCGCCAAGGACAACGCGGCCGTCGGGGCCCGGCTGGCCTCCGGCTGGGCACGGGGGACGCTCGCCCACCTGCCCGGCGGACCGCCGGCCGAGGGACAGGGGGTGGTCGGCCGGGAGCACGGCCGCCCCGTGGCCGCCTCCACGGTGGACGGTGTCACCTGCCGGGTCTCGGCCATCTGTCCCCACCTGGGCGGGATCGTCTCCTGGAACGACGCCGAACGGTCCTGGGACTGCCCGCTGCACGGTTCACGCTTCGCCGCCGACGGGTCGCTGCTGGAGGGGCCGGCCGTCACCGGGCTGCGGGTCCGGGACCGGGAGGACTGAGCACACCCCGGGGCCCGGCCCCCGGTGCCGGGTCGCAGCGCACCGGGGCGCGGCGCGCCGGGGCCAGCGCGTCAGTGGTGCAGCGGCCCGTGCTGTCCCGGGGCCCGGTCCTCGTCGAGGAACGCGGCGAGCCGGTCGGTGAGCTCCCGGTCCACCTCGAGGGCCGTGCCGTCGAGGTGGGTCACGGGCGCCACGCCGCGCACGGAGGAGACCAGCCACACGCCGTCGGCGTCGTAGAGGTCGGTGGGTTCCAGCGGACCGTAGCCGAGCTCCCAGCCGGCTGCCTGGGCCGCGGCGAAGATCGTGCCCTGGCTGGTGCCCGGCAGGATCCCGGAACTGCGCAGCGGGGTGACCAGCTCCACGGTCTGCCCGCCGTCCGCGGTGGGCACCCGCCGGGCCAGCAGCACGGTCGAGGTGGGGCCCTCCAGGACCTTGCCGTCCGAGGAGACGAAGATGACGTCGTCGGCCCCCTGGGCGGAGGCGTAGCGCAGGGCCGCCATGTTCACCGCGTAGCTCAGGGTCTTGGCGCCCATGAGCAGCCACGGGGCCCGTTCCGAGGTGCCGGAGTCGAAGCCGCGGTCCAGCAGCAGCACGGACACGCCCCGCTGGCCCGCGGCGGCCAGGCCGGGGGAGACGGGCGAGACGAGGACCCAGTAGGTCCCCGTCAGTGAGGCGGCGTCCGGGGTGGCCCCGGGGGCGGCCGTGGCGTCGGTGAGCTCACCGTCGGACCCGAGGTCCGCGGTGCCGCGCACGTAGTGGCCGCCGCCGGCCGATCCCTCCGGGCCCCGCGTGGCCACGAGCTTCACGACGGCGTCCTGGCCCGGGTTGCCGGCCGCGTAGGCCTCGAGCCCGGCGGCCGCCGCCCGGCGCCAGTCCGCAGCGTCCGGGACGGCGAGGTCCAGGGTCCCGGCGGAGGACAGCAGCCGCTGCAGGTGCGAGTCCTCCTTGCGGATGCGGTGCCCGTCCGGGCCGGCCACCGCGGTCATCGTCTCGAAGATCCCGTCCCCGCGCGTCAGGCCCTGGTCCGTGACCAGCACGGCGGGCCGGCACGGATCCGCGACCCGGGTGGTCAGCCCACCGGTGGACGGCTCGAGGAAGACGGCCACGGAGCCGCCGGACTCCGGGATGAACGGTGCCGATGCGTCAGTCATGGACCCCAGACTACGGCCCCGTCAGACCCGGGCGGGCTCCGGTTCGGGCTCGGGCTCCGCCACGTCCGTTGCGGCCGGGACGGCGTCCGCGCTCGGGGCGTGGTCGCGCTCCAGGGCCGCGCCCTCGACGTCCACGTTCGGCAGGATGCGGTCCAGCCACCTCGGCAGCCACCATGCGGAGTCGCCGACCAGGTGCATCAGCGCCGGCATCAGCAGCAACCGGACGAGGAAGGCGTCGAGCAGCACGCCGAAGGCCAGGCCGAAGCCGATCGGGCGGATCATGGCCGACTCGGCGAACACGAAGCCGCCGAAGACCGAGATCATGATGATCGCCGCGGCCGCCACCACGGCCCGCCCGGCGTGCAGTCCGTCCATCACCGCCACGCGGGACGGGGCGCCGTGCGCGTAGGACTCGCGCATGCCGGAGGAGATGAACAGCTGGTAGTCCATGGCCAGCCCGAACAGCACGCCCACCATGATGGTCGGCAGGAAGGCCAGGATCGGTCCGGGGTTGTGCACCCCGAACACCGCCGAGAGCCAACCCCACTGGTAGATGGCCACCACGCCGCCCATGGCGGCGAACACGGAGAGGATGAATCCGCCGGTGGCGATCAGCGGGACGACGAGCGAGCGGAACACCACGATCATGATCACCAGGGACAGCCCGACGACGACGCCCAGGTAGAGCGGCAGCGCATCCGAGAGCTTGGCGGCCACGTCGATGAACCCGCTGGTCATGCCGGCCACGGCCAGGCCGGTGGCCTCCCCGTCCGGGGTGGTGTCCCGCAGGACGTGGACCAGCTCCTCGGTGGAGACCGCGTTGGGTCCCTCGGCCGGAACCACCTGGAACATCATCATGGTGGAGTCCTCGTTGACCGCGGCCGGGACCACGACCTCCACGTGGTGGAGGCCGGCCAGCTGACGGCCGACGGCGATCTGCTGGTCCATGACCTCGCCGTCGTCCAGTCCCGCCGGCAGGTCCGCGGTGACCACGAGCGGGCCGTTGTACCCCTCGCCGAAGGCCTCGCCCAGCGCGGTGTAGGCCTGGTACGCGGCGGACTCGGGCGGCTCGGAGCCGCCGTCGGGCAGGCCGAGGCGCATCGAGAAGAAGGGGATCGCCACGGCCGCCAGCGCGACCACGGACACTAGGGAGATCAGCACGGCCCGGCCGGTGGGCATGGCCCGGTGCGCCATCCCGGTGCCCGGCTGGCGCGAGGCCAGTTGGGTACCGGAGGCGGACTCCCGGCCGGTCCGCTCCTGGTGCAGCAGGCCGCGTTCCACGGCCCGGGCCTCCTCGTGCTCGCGCAACCGCTCCCGTTCCCTGCGGCTCAACGCCCGGTGGCCGATCAGGCCGAGCAGGGCCGGCGTCAGGGACACGGCGATCAGCACGGCGATCAGCACGCAGAACGCCCCCAC
>DATBUG010000125.1:0-4111 GCA_036516315.1 Citricoccus sp. | reverse complement strand
TCCTCGGTGGAGAGCAGGTCCGCGGTCTCCGCCATGAAGTGCACGCCGCAGAACACGATGGCCTCGGCCTCCGGCCGGGTGCGCGCGGCCTTGGCGAGCTGGAAGGAGTCGCCCACGAAGTCCGCGTGGGCCACCACCTCGTCGCGCTGGTAGAAGTGCCCGAGCACGACGACGCGGTCCCCGAGTTCCGCCTTGGCGGCGCGGATCCGCTCGTGCAGCTCGGCGTCGGTGGCCTGCTGGTACTCCTGCGGCAGGGCACCCTGGCGTGGAGCGCCGGCCGGGATGGCGTCCTGCTGGGAGGCGCCCGGACCGTACCCGGGGGCGCCGGCGTCGAAGGTCCATGGTCCGGCCGTCAGGTCCGGGGAACACGAGGAGCCGGGCCGTGCACCGGTGGAGAGGAGGTCCAGGGTGCGGCGCACGGAGGCGTCCGTCCGGACGGGGGCGGTGGAGTCGGTGGTGGTCACGTCAGCGTCCTTGTCTGCTCGGTGGGGGTGGGGGAGGCGCTGCCGGGGCTGAACTGGCGGTAGCGGTACAGCTTGGGCGGCCGGTGTGGGGTGCCCGCCAGCCGTTCACCGGTCTCGACGATCTCGGCCGAGGCGGTGATGGAGCGGCGGAAGTTCGCCGGGTCCAGCGGGTGGCCCCGCACGGCCTCGTGGACCGCGCGGAGCTGGGCGAGGGTGAACGTCTCACCCAGGAGGGTGTGGGCGATGTGGGCGTATTCGACCTTCGTGCGCAGGCGCTGCAGCGCGTAGTTCACGATCGCGTTGTGGTCGAAGGCGAGGTCCGGCAGGTCGTCGGCCGGGAACCAGCGCACGTTGTGCCCGACGGCGGCCTCGGCCGCCTCGTCCGAGCGCACCAGCGCCCAGTAGACGACCGAGATGACGCGGCCGGTGGGGGAGCGGTCCACGGCGCCGAAGGTGTACAGCTGCTCGAGGTAGCTGGGGCGCAGGCCCGTGGTCTCGGCGAGGGTCCGGGCGGCCTCGTCCTCGAGGGGCTCGGCGTCGGGCAGCCAGCCCCCGGGCAGCGCCCACTGGTCCAGGAAGGGGTCCCGGGTGCGGCGCACGAACGGTGTCCACAGGGCCGGGGCGGCCCCGTCGTCGGAGCGCAGGGTGAAGATCACCGTGGACACCGCGAGCCGGGGCGCGGCACTGCGGGGCGCGGCACTGCGGGGCGCGGAACCGGGGTCCTGGGCCATCGGCCACCCCCTTCAGGTAGATCTGACCCTAAGCTGGAGTCCATCTTAGGGTCTGGATGACCAGAACGGGAGATGTGACGTCGGGAGGACGCGGGAGACGCGCGCGGCGAGGCCGCCGCACACTGCGTCAGGGATACGACAGGAGTAGGGTGTGACGACGTCCGTGCGCCTGCGAAGGAAGCCCATGAATCCCCAGAACCCTGCCGATCGCCTCAACATCCGCGTCATCGGCATCTGTGTCGCGGCGGCCCTCGGAGGCTTCCTGTTCGGTTTCGACACCGCCGTGATCAACGGCGCCGTCGACGCCCTGCAGGACGGCTTCTCGCTGGGGGCCGGCCTGACCGGTTTCGTCGTCTCCTCGGCACTCATCGGCTGTGCGCTGGGTGCGTGGTTCGCCGGGCCGATCGCCAACCGCCTCGGCCGGGTCCCGGTCATGCTCGTGGCGGCCGTGCTCTTCCTGGTCTCGGCGCTGGGCTCGGGGCTGTCCTTCGACGTCCTCAGCCTGATCGTCTGGCGCCTCATCGGCGGCCTGGGCGTCGGCGCGGCCTCGGTGATCGCCCCGGCCTACATCGCCGAGGTCAGCCCGGCCGGGATCCGCGGCCGGCTGGGCTCCCTGCAGCAGCTGGCCATCGTCACCGGCATCTTCGTCGCCCTGCTCTCCGACGCGCTGTTCGCCAACCTGGCCGGGGGCGCCTCCCAGCCGTTCTGGTGGGGGCTGGAGGCCTGGCGCTGGATGTTCATGGCCGAGGCCGTGCCCGCGTTGGTCTACGGACTGTTCGCCTTCCGCCTGCCGGAGTCGCCGCGGTTCCTGGTGGCCCGCGGCGACCTCGACCGGGCCGCCCAGGTGCTCTACGACTTCACCGGCGTCGACCGCGTGAACCTCAAGATCCAGGAGATCCAGGACACCCTGAGGTCTGAGCGCCGCGAGTCGCTGCGGGACCTGCGCGGGCCGACGATGGGCCTGAAGCCGATCGTGTGGATCGGCATCGTGCTGTCCATGTTCCAGCAGTTCGTGGGCATCAACGTGATCTTCTACTACTCCACCACGCTGTGGCGCTCGGTGGGCTTCGGAGAGTCCGACGCCCTGACGGTCACGGTGATCACCTCGGTGACGAACATCGCGGTGACGATCGTGGCCATCCTGCTGGTGGACCGGGTCGGCCGCCGGCCCATGCTGCTGGTGGGCTCGCTGGGCATGGCGGTCTCGCTGGGACTGATGGCGGTGTCCTTCTCCTTCGCCCAGGTCGTCCAGGCCGCCGACGGCACCACCGGGGCGCAGCTGGGCGAGCCGTGGTCCACGGTGGCGCTCATCGCGGCCAACGCGTTCGTCGTGTTCTTCGGCGCCACCTGGGGGCCGCTGGTCTGGGTGCTGCTGGGGGAGATGTTCCCCAACCGGATCCGGGCCGGGGCGCTGGCCGTGGCCGCGGCCGCCCAGTGGGCGGCGAACTTCACGGTGTCCACCACCTTCCCGTGGCTGGCCGAGATCGGCCTGACCCTGGCCTACGGGCTCTACGCGGTCATGGCCGTGCTGTCCTTCCTCTTCGTCTGGCGCTTCGTGCCGGAGACCAACGGGCGCGAACTGGAGGACATGCGGGACACCGGCGCGGAACGGCGGCCCGCCAAGGGCGCCGCCGTGCAGCGCTGACGGCCGTCCGCACCCGCCGGCGGGCGCCCGCGGTCCCGTCAGCCCGTCGCCTCGAACAGCCCCTGGCCCACGAACTCGCCCTGCCGGAGGCCAGGCGGGACGAGGAACACCGCCGAGCCGGTGGTCTTGAGGTACTCGGTGAACAGGTCGTCGCGCGCCATGCTGGTGTGCACGCGCGCGAAGCGGGCCGGGGCGTTGACGAAGGCGATGAAGAACAGCCCGGCGTCCAGCCGCCCCTGCGCGTCGTTGCCGTCCACGAAGTTGTACCCCCGGCGCAGCATCCGGATGCCGTCATTGTGGTCCGGGTGGGTGCGGAAGACGTGGGAGCGCTCGTCGATCAGCGGCCGGCCGTGCCCGTCCGTGGCGGAGAAGTCCGGGGCCGTGAACTCCTCACCACCGGACAGCGGGGCGCCCCGGGGCTTGTCCCGCCCGGTGACCCGCTCCTGCTCGCCCAGCTGCAGGCTGTCCCAGACCTCGATCGTCATCGCGATGCGGCGGGCGATGAGGTAGCTGCCGCCCACGGCCCAGGCCGGTCCCTGGTCCGCCCCGATCCACACGTGCTCGTCGATCATCTCCCGCTGCTCGGCCTTGAGGTTGTTGGTGCCGTCCTTCAGGCCGAAGAGGTTGCGGGGCGTGGACTGCGCGGTGGAGGTCGAGGACGTCCGGCCGAAGCCGAGCTGGGACCACCGCAGCGCGGCACGCCCCACCGCGATGCGGGTGAGGTTGCGGATGGCGTGGACCGCGACCTGCGGGTCGCCGGCACAGGCCTGGATGCACAGGTCGCCGCCCGAGCGGGCCGGGTCGAGGAAGTCGTTGACCATCACGGGCAGTTCGGTGAAGTGCTCCGGCAGGCCGCGGGCGAGGCCGTACCGGTCCGTCCCCGCCTCGGTCCGGAACAGGCTGCGGCCCAGGCCGAAGGTCAGCGTCAGTCCGCTGGGGCCCAGCCCGGCGGCCTCACCGGTGTCCTCGGGCGGGAACGTCTGCCCGCCGCCGAAGGCCCCGCGGGCACTGACCTCCCCGCCCAGGACCAAGCGTGCGGCCGCCCGGGTCCAGTCCTCGAGCAGGGCCCGGACGTCCTGCCGCGACGTGCCGGCGCGCAGGTCGAAGGCAGCGAAGTGCATCCGGTCCTGCGCGGGGGTGACGATCCCGGCCTGGTGAGCCCCGGTGAACTCGTACGTGCGGTCGGCCGGCGAGGCAGTGACGGGTTCGTCCTGCCCGGTGGTGGCGGCCAGGGCGCCGCCGGCACCGAGCGCCAGTCCCACCGCGCCGCC
>DATBUG010000124.1:0-7036 GCA_036516315.1 Citricoccus sp. | reverse complement strand
GCCGCCACCGGAAATTTGGCCTATTTATTTTCGCATTTCCTGAGCAGAAAATCAATTCGCGTCGGCGGTTCTCCCCGGCCCCGGCCCGGCGTCGTCTATCATCCCGCCCGCGGTGGACAACGGGCTGTCCTCCTGAAAGTCCCCGGCGTTGAAGCGCAACCGCGCCAGGATGGCGTTGAGCGTGCTCACCTCACCGTCCGGGATGCCCAGGTCGGTGAACACCTCGCGGTTGAGGGCCCGGGCCGCCTGCAGCGCCAGGTCGCGGCCCTGCGGAGTGATCTCGACCAGGTTCGCCCGGCCGTCGGTGGGATGCGGCTGGCGTTGCACCAGCCCGGCCCGGCCCAGCCGCTCCACGATATTGGTCACCGAGGTGGGATGGACCTGCAACCGGCTGGAGGCCTTCGCCAGCGGCAGGGCGCCGGTCTTGGAGAACCCCAGCAGGGTGAGCATCTCGAACCGGGCGAACGTCAGGTCCAGAGGGCGCAGGACGGCGTCGATCCGCGCCAGCAGGATCTGCTGGGACCGGAAGAGCGAGGTGACCGCGGCCATGCCGTCGGCCGCCTCCGCCCAGCCGTGCTCGGTCCAGTGCCGGTGGGCCTCCCCCACGGGGTCGGTCCGCAGCGGTCTCCTCACGCCCCGCCTCCGCTCCCGGTGCTCCCGGCGCTCCCTTCCGCAGCCGGCCGCACGGACTCCGGTCCACCGTTCCAGGTGAACGCGGGCGCCTGCTTGTCCAGGAACGCCCGGACGCCGATGACCGGGTCATCGCTGGCGGCCATCTGCCGCTGCCAGTGGGTGCTGGCCTCGCGCAGGTCCCCGCCGGCGGCGGCGACGTCCACGATGTCCTTCATGGCCTGGATGGACAACTGGGACCGGGAGGCCAGGCGCTGCGCGAAGGCCGTCACCTCGTCCCAGAACGTCTCGGCCGGGTGCACGGCCTGGACCAGGCCGAGGGCGCGCGCCCGTTCGGCGTCCACGAAGTCGCCACTGAACAGCAGGTACTTGGCCGTGGCCGGCCCGGCGATGCGCACCAGCCGCTCGATCCCGGCAACCGGGTAGACGATCCCGATCTTGGCCGGCGTGATCCCGAAGGTCGCACCGGAGGAGGCCAGCCGGATGTCACACGCGGCGGCGATCTGCCAGGCCCCGCCGAGGCAGTAGCCCTCGACGGCGGCGATCGTCGGCTTGTGCAGTCCGGCCAGGGCCGCCTCCCCCCGGGCCAGGGCCCCGCCGTCGTGGTGGCCGGACTCGGCATCGCGCAGGATCCCGTCCAGGTCGGAGATGTCCGCCCCCGCGGAGAAGTCCTCCCCCTCGCCGCGGACCACGATGACGCGGACCTCCGGGTCCTCGGCGAGCTCCCGGCAGACGGGGACGAGCCGGAGCCACATCTGCTCGGTCATGGTGTTGCGCCGGCCGGGGTTGGACAGGGTGATCGTGGCGGTGCTGCCCGTCCTGGAGACGCGGACGGCACCCGGTCCCCGGGCGGGCCGTCCCGGGGCCGGCGCGGCCTGGGCACCCTGGTTCACGGCTGGCCCGTCCCGGCCTGCGTCCCGGCCTGCACCTCAGGCTCCCGCACGATCCCGGCGTCCACGAGTCCGGCGATCTGGTCCTCGTCCAGGCCGAGCCCCTCCAGCACCGCCCGGGTGTCCTCACCCAGGGCCGGCGGGGCCTTCCGGACCCCGGCCGGCACGCCGTCCACGCTCAGCGGTCCGCGCAGCAGGGGCAGCGGGGACCCGTCGAGGCGCTGGACCCGTTGCACCATCTCCAGGGCCTGCACCTGGGGGTCCTCGAAGGCCTGGGCATAGGTGTAGATCGGACCGGTGGGGATGCCGGCGGCGCGGAACTGTTCGATCCACTCCAGTCCGGGGCGGCGCACGAGCTTCTCCTCGATCAACCGGGTCAGCTCCTCTCGGTGCTCCGAACGGTCCCGGCCCAGGGCGAACCGCGGGTCGTGCTCCAGCTCGGGGGCCTCGATGATCCGGCAGAACGTCGCCCAGTGCGCCTGGTTTCCCACGGCGATGATCGCCGGGATGTCCGCGGTGCGGAACACCCCGTAGGGGGCCAGCACGGGGTGGTTGTTGCCCTGTGGCACCGGCACGGTCCCGGTGCTGAGGTAGTTCTGCCCCTGGAAGGCCGCGATGGCCAGCCCAGACTCCAGCAGCGAGGTGCCCACCTCGTGCCCGCGGCCGCCGTGGGCGGCACGCCCGGCGAGCGAGGCGCAGATCCCGACGGCGGTGAACACCCCCGCGTACATGTCCATCACGGGTACGCCCACCCGGGTGGGGGTGTCCGCGTCTGGTCCGGTGACGGACATCAGCCCGGACATGCCCTGGGCCACCTGGTCCAGCCCGGCGGCCCGGGCCAGCGGCCCGGTGGTGCCGAACCCGGAGATCGAGGCGATCACCAGGCCGGGGTTCGCCTCGCGCAGCCGTCCGGGGTCCAGGCCCATGGTGGACAGGACACCGGGACGGAAGTTCTCCACCAGGACGTCGGCGGAGACGGCCAGGTCCCACAGCAGCGTGCGGCCCTGCTCGGAGTAGAAGTCGACGGCGATCGACTCCTTGTTCCGGTTGGTGGAGTCGAAGTAGAGGGAGTGCTCGTCCTCGAAGGGCGGCCAGGTGCGGGTGGAGTCCCCACCCTTGACCGACTCCACCTTGATGATCCGCGCCCCCAGGTCCCCCAGCAGGGCCGTGCAGTACGGCCCGGCCAGGGCCCGGGAGAGGTCCATGACGGTGATGCCCTCCAGGGGCAGGACGGTGTTCTGCTCGGCCATGCTCAACCCCGCAGCTTGACGTTGATCTGCTTGATCTGGGTGAAGCCCTCGAGCATGCCCTCCAGCGAGGCCTCGCGCCCGATGCCGGACTGCTTGTACCCGCCGTAGGACTGTCCGACGACCTGGCCGCCGCCCTGGTTGACCTGCACCCAGCCGGACTCGATCCGGTGGGCGGTGTTCAGGGCGTCGTCGAGGTCGTGGGTCCACACGTAGGCGGCCAGGCCGTAGTGCGAGTCGTTGGCCATCTGCACGACCTCGTCGATGTCCTTCCACTTGATGGCCACCAGCACCGGCCCGAAGATCTCCTCCCGGGCCAGCCGGAAGTCGTTGCGGGCGCCGGCGAAGATGGTGGGTACGTGGTAGTAGCCCTCCGTCAGCGGCCCCTCGGCGGGCACGTCTCCGCCCAGCACCGTGGTCAGGTCCGGGTGGTTCCGGCCCTCGGAGAGGTAGTCGCTGATCTGGTCGAACTGGCTCTGGTTGATCACCGCGCCCATGTCCGAGGCCTCGTCGAGCGGATCGCCTACCGTCATGGCGCCCAGGCGCGCGGCGAGCTTCTCGAGCATCTCGTCGTAGATGTCCTCGTGCAGGAACAGCCGGGACCCGGCGGTGCAGGACTGGCCCTGGCGGGCGAACCGCGAGGAGAGCATCAGCCCGTCCAGGATGCCCTCGTCCTCCACCGCGTCCGGGAAGACGATCGAGGGGTTCTTCCCGCCCAGCTCCAGGGACAGGTGCGCGAGGCGCTCGGAGGCCTGCGCGGCCACGCCGCGCCCCACCTCGGTTGACCCGGTGAAGGAGACCTTGTTCACGCCCGGGTGGGTGGACAGCGCGGTGCCGATCACCGACCCGCGTCCGGTCAGGGAGTTCACGACGCCGGCCGGCACGTGCCGCTGGCAGACCTGCGCCAGGTACTGGATGGTCAGCGGGGCGTCGTCCGCGGCCTTGAGGATCACGGTGTTGCCCGCGGCCAGGGCCGCGGGCACCTTGAACGCCGCGATCATCAGCGGGGAGTTCCAGGGCAGGATGCAGGCGACCACGCCCAGCGGCTCACGCCGGGTGTACTGCAGCTGCTGGTCCCCGGCGGGCAGCGTGACCCCCTTGGCCTCGCCCGCCACACCGGCGAAGTAGCGGAACAGGGACACCAGGGTGGCGACCTCCGGCCGGGCCTGGGTGCTCAGGGCGTTGCCGGTGTCCAGGGCGGTGAGCCGGGCGAACTTCTCCGCCTCGGCCTCGACGTCGTCGGCGATGGCTAGCAGGGCTTTGGCCCGGGCGGTGAAGTGGACGCTGCGCCACTCGGGGAAGGCCTTCCGGGCGGCCGCCACGGCGCGGTCGACGTCCTCGGGGCCGGAAGCCGGCACCCGGGCGATGACCTCTCCGCGGCGCGAGGGGTTGCGCACGTCGCGCCACTGGCCGGTGGCTGACTCCACGGCGCGGCCGTCGATCCACAGCAGCTGCTCGACGCCGGACAGGATGTCCCGGGCCCGGTCGTCCAGGGTGATCTCGCTCATGGGGTGTCCTTCTCTTGAGGTCTCTTGAGGTGGTCTCGGGTGGTCTCGGGGTGCTGGCCGGTGCCCGGCTCAGCGGTGGTTGAACGTGGCGGGACGCTTCTCGACGAAGGCGGCCATGCCCTCGGACTGGTCCTCGGTGGCGAAGCAGGCGTGGTTGAGCCGGCGCTCGAGCAGTACGCCCTCGGCCAGGCTGGACTCGTAGGCGGCGTTGACCGCCTCCTTGGCGAGCATGGCCACCGGCTTGGACATCCCCGCGATGGTCGCGGCCAGTTCGGCCACCTCGCGCTGCAGGTCCTCCAGGGGGACCACGCGCGCCACGAGCCCGGACCGCTCGGCCTCCTCGGCGTCCATGGTGCGGCCGGTGAGGACCATCTCCATGGCCTTGGACTTGCCGATCGCGCGGGTGAGCCGCTGCGAGCCACCCATGCCGGGGATGATGCCGAGCTTGATCTCGGGCTGGCCGAACCGCGCATTGTCCGCGGCGATGATGAGGTCCGCCATCATCGCGAGTTCGCACCCGCCGCCGAGGGCGTGCCCGGCCACGGCGGCGATCACGGGAGTGCGCAGCGCGGTGAACCGCTCCCAGCTGCCGAAGATGTCCGAGGTGTAGGCCTCGGAGAAGCTCAGGGACGCCATCTCCTTGATGTCGGCCCCTGCCGCGAACGCCTTCTCCGAGCCGGTGATGACGATCGCCCCGATCTCGGGGTCGCGGTCGTAGCGCACAGCGGCGTCGATGACCTCCTGGGTCAGCTGGTTGCTGATCGCGTTGAGGGCCTTCGGCCGGTTCAGCGTGATGGTGGCGACGCGCCCCTCGACGGCGGTCAGGATGGTCTCGTAGTCGGTGGTCATGGTGGGCCCCTCTCAGGCGGTGGTGGTGTCCTCGCCGGACTGCCGGCGGATGTCCTGGATGATGGCGGAGAAATCCTGGCCGGCTCCCTCGCCGCTGGCGAACTGCGCGTAGATCTCCTCGGCCAGCAGGCCGATGCGGCTCTCGGTGCCCGTCGCCTCGATGGCGTGCCGGGCCAGGCCGAGGTCCTTGGCCATCAACGCCCCGGCGAACCCGGGCTGGTAGTCGCGGTTGGCGGGGGAAGTGGGCACCGGACCGGGGACCGGGCAGTTGGTCGTCAGGGCCCAGCACTGGCCGGAGGCGGTGGAGGCGACGTCGAAGAGCGCCTGGTTGCTCAGGCCCAGCTTCTCCCCCAGCACGAAGGCCTCCGAGACCGCGATCATTGATGCCCCGAGGATCAGGTTATTGCAGACCTTGGCCGCCTGGCCCGCACCGGGGCCCCCGCAGTGCACGATCCGGCGGCCGACCACCTCGAGCACGGGCTGTGCCTCGGCGAAGTCCTCGGCGGCCCCGCCGACCATCATGGTCAGCGTGCCGGCTTCGGCGCCCACCACCCCGCCGGAGACCGGGGCGTCCAGGCTGCGGTGCCCGGCGGCCTGCGCGAGGGCGTGGGCCCGGCGGGCGTCCTCGACGGAGATCGTGGAGCAGTCCATGAACAGGGTGTCCGGCGCCGCGGCGGCCAGCAGGCCCGGTGCCGCCGGCTGCCCGTCCGATCCGTCGGTCCCCTCGTAGGCGGCCAGCACGTGCCGGCCGGCGGGCAGCATGGTGATCACCAGGTGGGCTCCCTGGACCGCGTCCGCCCCGGATCCGGCGATCCGCACGCCGGCCTCCGCGGCCTGCTCGAGGGCAGCCGGGACCAGATCGAACCCGGTCACCCGGTACCCGGCCTTCACGAGGTTCGCGGCCATGGGACCGCCCATGTGGCCCAGCCCGATGAAGGCGATGTCCGGCAGGGTCCCGGACGGTCCCACCGTGCCCGCCATCTCGGTGTGCTCGGTGTGCTCGGTGTGCTCGGTCATGACAAAGTCTCCTCGACGGCCGGGGGCGGGGTGGTCTGACCGGCAGGGGCCGCGAAGACGGCCTCCACGTCTTCGTCGCGGACGTCCTCGAGGGTCGCCGGATCCCACCGAGGGTTACGGTCCTTGTCCACGAGCTGGGCGCGGATGCCCTCGCTCATGTCGGCGCTGCGGATCAGGTGGTGGGCCACTCGCCGGTCCTGGTCCAGGACCTCGTGCACGGAGTCCATGCGCGCGGCCCGGCGCACCAGTTCGAGGGTGACCTTGACCGACGTCGGGGACTTGGCCCGGATGTGCCCGGCGGCCTCGGCGGCCGCCGGGTCCCCGTGGTCTTCCAGCGCGGCGACGATCCGCTCGGCGGTGGGCTCGGCGTAGGACCGCTCGATCCACTCCCGGTGCTCGAGCAGCGGTGCGGCGGGTGCCTCGGTCGCGACGGCGGCGATCGCCTCCCCGGCCTCCTGTGTCTCGAGCGCACGGGCCAGTCCGGTCAGTGCCTCGGAGGGGACGTAGTGGTCGGCGAAGCCCAGGGCGAGGGCATCGGCACCGGTGACGTGCTGGGAGGTCAGCGCCAGGTGGATCCCGAAACCGGAGGGCGCGTGGGCCAGCAGCCAGGCGCCGCCGACGTCGGGAAAGAAGCCGATGCCCGTCTCCGGCATCCCGAGCCGGGTCCGCTCGGTCACGACGCGGTGGGAGCCGTGGGCGGAGATCCCCACGCCGCCGCCCAGGACGATCCCGTCCATGAAGGCCACGAACGGCTTGGGGTAGTCCGCGATCTCCCCGTTCATCGTGTACTCGATGTCGAAGAAGTGGTCGGCGTGCTCGGGCCGGCCCGCCTGCACCGTGCGGTGCAGGTTGACGATGTCACCGCCCGCGCACAGGCCCCGCTCACCGGCGCCGG
>DATBUG010000123.1:0-3260 GCA_036516315.1 Citricoccus sp. | reverse complement strand
CACCTGCTTGGTGATCTCCAGGTGCACGCCGTGGGTGGCCGGGTCCAGCCCCAGGTGTTCACGCAGCAGCAGGGCGGCCCGGGCGGCCAGGTTGGAGGAGTCCTGCGGGATCAGGTCGGGGTCCACGAAGACGCTGGAGTGGTCGGCGAGGGAGACGGTGACCTCCCCGTCCGCGCGGGGCGTGGCCGTGACCTCCTCGACCATGGACACGGCCAGGTAGACGCTGGCCACGGGGTGGTAGCCGTCCGGCCGCGGGGTGCCGACCGCGAGGGACAGGTTCACCTTGCCGGGGGCCTGCGCGGTGACGTGGCTGAACAACCGTCCGGATTCCGGACCGGAGTCGATCTGGCTCATGCCTCGGCCCCCAGGGACCGCCGTGCCGCGGCGATCCGCGCGAAGGCCTCGATGCCGAGCACCTCCCCGCGGGAGCGGGGATCCACCCCGGCGGCCCGCAGGGCCGTCTCGGCCGCGGCAGGGGAACCGGCCCAGCCGGCGAGCGCGGCGCGCAGGGTCTTGCGCCGCTGGGCGAAGGCGGCGTCCACCACGGCGAAGACCTGCTGCCGCGTGGCGGTGGTCTCCGGTGGTTGCCGGCGGGTGAAGGCCACCAGTCCGGACTGGATCTTCGGGGCCGGCCAGAAGACGTTCTTGCCGATGGTGCCGGCCTTGCGCACCTCGGCGTACCAGGCAGCCTTGGCCGAGGGCACGCCGTAGACCTTGGTGCCGGGGCCGGCGGCGAGGCGGTCCGCGACCTCCTCCTGGACCATGACGAGGCCGTGGCGCAGGGACGGCACCTCCGCCAGCAGGTGCAGCAGCACCGGCACGGCCACGTTGTAGGGCAGGTTCGCCACCAGCGCGGTGGGCGGGCCGGGGGCCCGGGCGGGGCGGACCGCGTCCATCTGGGCCGCGGAGACGGTCATCGCGTCCGCGAGCAGCACGCCGAGGCGGTCCGCGGCGCCGGGCCGGAACTCCGCGGCCGTGCTGGCCAGCCGGCCGGCCGGCACCGGGTCGACCTCCACCGCCGTCACCGCTGCGGCGGCGTCGAGCAGCCCCAGGGTCAGCGATCCCAGGCCGGGCCCGACCTCCAGCACGTGCTCGTCGGACGCGGTGCCCGAGGCCGCGGTGATCCGCCGGATCGTGTTGGGGTCGATGACGAAGTTCTGCCCGAGCGTCTTGGTGGGCCGCAGGTCCAGCTCGGCGGCCAGCCGGCGGATGTCGGCGGCGGAGAGCAGGGGTGCGTCGGGTGCGGTCACGCGTTCCATCCTAAGGGTGCGGCATCGCCCAAGGGCCCGCCGAGGCGGGCCCTTGGGGATCACGGAGGCGCCGGTAGCCGGCCGGGCGCACCGGTCAGCGCAGGCCGAGCTTGGCCGAGCACGCCGGCCAGTGGCCCCACCCGCCGTTGGCGCGCAGCACCTCGGCGGTGGCTATCTGTTCGGCCGGGGTGGCCTGGTGCGGCAGCGGCGCGTACCGGGTGCCGCCGGCACCGGCCCAGGACGAGGCGGAGAACTGCAGGCCGCCGTAGTAGCCGTTGCCGGTGTTGATGGACCAGTTGCCGCCGGACTCGCACTGGGCCAGGGCCTGCCAGGCGCCCGAGGCGGGGGGCGCGGCCTGGGAGGTGGTGCTGGCCGCGCGCTCGGGAGCGGACGGGGTGGAGGACGGGCGGGCGGTGGGGGACGCCGGGGCCTCGGACCGGGCCGGCGCGGGCGCGGGCTTCGGGGCCGGGGCCTTGGTGCCGACGGCGATGCGACGGTCTTGCGGCTCGCGCACGGTCTCGGTCGTGGTGGCCTTGCGGCCGGTCCGCTTGCCGTCCACGGTGGTGATGCTCCACGTGGTGACCTGCTTGCCGTGACGCCCCTCGGCGAGGACCTTGGTCTTGCCGCGGGCGAGGTTGTCGTCCTCGACCCGGACGGTCTCGAACGGCAGGGCGCGGGTGGTGGTCTCGGTGGTGCTGTCCACGCGCTGGACCGTGATGGTCATGCCGGAGGCCACGGCGGCGTCCCCGGCCGGGGACAGCCGGTCGTTGCCGTCGAAGCGGACCTGGCCCTGGCGCAGGGCGTCCTCGACCGTGGTCGCGTCCGTGGCGAAGGAGCGCTCGAAGTCACCGGAGACGACAGTGACGGCCTTGGGGAGGGTGACCTCGACCTGGGAGGCGCGCTCCAGGTTCAGGACCGAGGAGCTCAGGGCGTCCGCTCCGGCGGTGTCCTGCGCCTGGCGGGTCTCCTGCGGTGCGGACGGGGCGGCGTCGGCCGCGGCGGTGGCCTCGGCCCCGCGCTGGGTGGACACCAGTGCCACCAGGCCCACCACCACGAGGGCGAGGGCGGCCACCTGGGCGATCAGTGTGGCCAGGCGGCCGTTCTTCAGTCGTGCCATGAACATCCAGTCGTCGTCGCATCCGGGCACAGGCGGCGCGGGAGCCCATGGCCAGGCCTCCGTCGGCCCGATCCGGCCATGAGGCAACCACGATAACGGCGAGGTAACGAAGATATCAAATCGGTTACGAAACGGCAGGTCACGGGGTGGTGCGGACCGGCCGGCAGGGCGGCGTGCCCGGCTCAGAACTCGCCGTAGACCCGCCGGGTGTTGGCCGCGACGGCGGCCGCCAGGTCATCGGCGTCCACGCCCCGGACCTGGGCCATCCGCCGCAGGGTCAACGGCACCAGGTAGGGCGCGTTGGGCCGTCCGCGGTACGGGTGCGGGGTCAGGAAGGGGGCGTCCGTCTCGACCAGCAGCAGGTCCTGACGGGCCTCGGCCAGCGCCGCCCGCAACCCGTCGTTCGCCGAGAAGGTCACCGGGCCCGCAAAGGACATGAACCACCCGTGGTCGTTGCACGTCCGGGCCAGTTCGACGTCCCCGGAGAAGCAGTGGAACACCACATGCTCGGGCAGGCGCGGGGCCTGGCGCAGGATGCGCACCACGTCCTCGTGGGCGTCCCGATCGTGAATCTGCACGGCCTTGCCGAGGCGGCAGGCCAGGTCCAGGTGCCACCGGAAGGACTCCTGCTGGTCCTCGATGCCCTCCGGCCCCGTCCGGTAGTAGTCCAGCCCGGTCTCCCCCACCGCCCGGACCCGGGGGTGCGCGGCCAGGGCCTCGATCTCGGCCAACGCGGCCTCGAGGTGCCCGCGCTCGGCCAGCCGCGCGGCGTCGTTGGGGTGGATGGCGACCGCCCCGAGCAACCGGGGCTCGGCCTCGATGGCCTCGATGGTGAAGCGCGCCGACTCCACGTCGCAACCGACCTGGACCGCTCCCGCCACCCCGACGGCCTC
>DATBUG010000122.1:0-6860 GCA_036516315.1 Citricoccus sp. | reverse complement strand
TGCCGAAGTTGGCCAGGCCGAAGCAGGAGAGCGCGTGCACGCTGACGCCCACGCCGACCGACGACCAGACGGCGCCTCTCCGGTGGCCAGCGCCAGCGCGTTGCCCTCGCCGCCGCGCTGGCCGGCCGCCCGCGTGTCGTGTTCCTGGATGAGCCCAGCGCCGGACTGGACCCCGTCTCGCGCCAGCTCGTGTTCGACCTCATCCTCGAGCTGAAGCAGGCCGGGCTCGCCGTGGTGCTGACCACCCACCTGCTGGACGACGCCGCCCGGCTGGCCGACCACGTCGTGCTGCTGCGCGCCGGCGTCGTCGAACGCGCCGGCACAGTGGCCGAGCTGACGGCGCGCACCGGCCCGGCCCCCCTGGCCTTCACCGTGCCCGTTCCGGTGGACGAGGCGGTCCTGGCCGCCGCGCCGGCCGGACTGACCGTCACGGCCGCCGGAGTGTCCACGGAGACCGCGGACACCCCAGGGGGATGCACCTACCACGTGGCCGGCGTCTCCGAGCCGGACGATTGGGCGGCACTGGGGGCTTGGTGGCGTGATGCCGGGCTGATGCCCACCGACGTCCGCCTGCTCCACCGCACGCTCGAGGACGTCTTCCTGGAGGTGGCCCCATGACGGCCTGGTCCGACGCCGGTTCCTCGCCCGCGGGCGAGGCCAACAGCTCCAACGCCCGCTCCCTGGCCCGCCGCGTGCTGGCCCAGGGACGCTACGAGACGGTCACCGCGCTGCGCAACGGCGAGCAGCTGCTCATCTCGCTGATCCTGCCCGTGATGGCCCTGTTCGGCGTCGTCTGGGCCGGTCTGCTCGACCGCCCGGGACTGAGCGGCGTGGACGTGGCGGTCCCCGGCGTGCTGGCCCTCGCCGTGCTCAGCTCGGCCTTGACCGGACAGGGCATCGCCACCGGCTTCGACCGCCGCTACGGAGTGCTGGCCTACCTGGCCACCACTCCCCTGGGGCCGGCCGGTCTGATCCTCGGCAAGGCCGTGGCCGTGCTCTCGGTGCTGGTGCTACAGGTCGTCGTCATCGGCGGGACCGGCCTGCTGCTGGGGTGGCGTCCCGACCCCGCCGGCATCCCGGCCGCCCTGCTGTTCTTCCTCGCCGGCGCGGCGGCGTTCACGGCGCTCGGCCTGTTCATCGCCGGCACGGCCCGGCCGGAGGCCACCCTCGCCCTGACCAACCTGTTGTGGGTGCTGCTGGGCGCCGTCGGCGGCGTGGTGTTCCCGCTGCCGGCCGGAGGTTGGGTGGCCGCCCTGACCGAGGCGCTGCCGTCCGCGGCCCTCGGGGACGGACTGCGCACGGCGTTCATCGAGGGCTCCGTCGACCTCGGCGCCCTGCTCGTGCTGCTCGCCTGGACCGGCCTCGCCACGGCCGGCGCCCTGAGGTGGTTCAAGTGGCGCTGAGCGTCCGGGCCCACCGCCTGCCCCTTACCCTCTCTCTGATCTTTGTGATCTCTCCGAATCTCTGTGTTGTCTCCGCATCTCTCTGAAGGACCCTGACGTGAGTACCCCCACCCAGCCATCCGTCACCGGCGCCGTCCCGACGGCGTCCGCCGCCGGCCGCTCCCGGTTCCGCCTGCCGCGGGACATCACCGGCACCACCTACTGGCTCGCCGTGGTCTCGCTGGTCACCGAGATCGGGATCATCGTCACCGGCGGGGCGGTCCGGCTGACCCAGTCCGGCCTGGGCTGCCCCACGTGGCCCAAGTGCACCCCGGAGTCCCTGACCAACACCCCGGAGATGGGCATCCACGGGTACATCGAGTTCGGCAACCGGACCCTGACCTTCGTGGTGGGGCTGGCGGCCCTGGCCGTGCTGCTGTGGGTCTGGAACCTGCGCCGGAGCCACCCGAGCATCTTCTGGATGTCCGTGGGCATGCTCGCCTGCATCCCCGCCCAGGCCGTCGTCGGCGGGATCACGGTGCTGACCAGCCTCAACCCCTGGGTGGTCGCCCTGCACTTCCTGGTGTCCAGCGTGATGGTGTGCGTCGCCACCCTGCTCGTCAACCGGGTGGCCGTGGAGTGGCGGCACCGCCAGGCGCTCGCTGCCGGCGCGGCGCCGGCCGACCCCGCGCCGCTCGTGGACGGGAGCACCTCTCCCCTGTCCCGGCGCCTGGCCTGGGTGGCCTTCGTGACCGGCTGGGTGGTGCTGTACCTGGGCACGGTGGTCACCGGCACCGGTCCCCACGGTGGCGATGCCGAGGCGCCACGGCACGACTTCGATCCGCTCGTGGTCACCCGCCTGCACGCCCTGCCGGTCTACCTCATGACCGCCGCGGCGATCGTGCTGCTCGTGGTGGTCCTGCGCCAGCAGTCCTCGCGGCTGCAGCGCGTCTCCGCCTGGACCCTGATCGCCGTGATCCTCTACCAGGCGGCCATCGGCTACGCCCAGCACTTCACGGGCCTGCCGATCCTGCTGGTGATCCTGCACATGCTCGGCACCGGGCTGGTCGTGTGGGCCGTGACGAACGCCTGGGACCGGCAGGTCTCCGGCTACCGCACCCGTCCGGCCCTGCCGGGGGGCCCGGGGCAGCCGGCGGCCGCGGTGCGGTAGTCCGAATGACCGGACGAGCGGCCGTCCGGCATCTCCGGTCGCCTGGAACCGCCGGGGGTGCGGGTACCCAGAACGCAACCTGCCCGCGTCGTGTTCTACGCCGCGTAGAATCCGGGGGGAACGTCGACACCATCCGTCCTCGAAGTCCCCGCGCGGGGACCCGGGACCGCTCGAGGGAGAGCCACATGAGCACCAGGCCGTACTCCGTGACGACCGACCGGACCGGCCTGAGCCTCGGTTACCGCCTGGGTTGGCGGCTGGCCTACATGGTCACCTTCGTCACCGGGTCCGCCAGCCGGCAGGGCACGATCGATCCGAGCACGCAGCTCCGCAGAGAGCGCGCCCGGCGGCTCGTCGAGGCCTACCGCGCCCGGGGCGATCAGCCTCCGGCCGGGGCGTTGGACGCCGCCGGGTACGCCGGGTAGCTGACCGGGCGCCGGAGTGCCCGGAAGCCTCCGAACGGCCCCGAGCTCCCGGCATCGTCCTCAGCCGGCGTCTGAGAGGAGAAGTCCGGGCGCGCTGAACCCTCATGGCACCCCTCCCCTGTGTCAGGGTGGACTGACGGAGCAGGCACCTGCCAAGGGGGTAACGAGCATGAGCACGAGCGAACTGATCGCGTGGGCCGGTCTGGCCGTGGGATTCGCGGGGGCCTTCGGCATCTTCGCCACCGGCCGTCTCCCGCGCCGGATCGGCAGCATGGCCATGGGGACCGGCCTGGCGGTCTTCGTGCTCAGTGCCCTGCAGACACTGTTGTGGCCGTCGCTGTCCGGCAGTCCGGCGCTGCCGTTCGTCTGGATCCCTGCCGTCGTGGCCACGGTTCTGGGCGCGCGCTGGATGACCCGGTACTTCTACCGCGACCTCGACCTGTACGCCGCCGAGGGCCGGTACTCCACCGAGAGCGAATAGCGAGCAGGGATCAGGTCCGGGCACACTCTGGATTCGGTGGAACTCAGCAGACGAGGTGCGCAGGACATCGTGAGGAACGCAGCAGGACGGATGCACGCGGGGGCGCTGATGCTGCTGGTGCAGCCCCTCTATATTCTGGCGGAGCTCATCACCGCGACGGCGGTGATCGCTCCGTACAGCCTGGTGGACAACACCATCAGCGATCTCGGAGCGACCACCTGCACCACGATCGGCTACGGCGTGGGTCCGGTGGCGGTCTGCTCGCCGTGGCACCTGCTCGTCAACGGTGCCTTCATCGTCTTCGGACTGTTGATGACGGTCGGTGCGGTGTTGTTGCGCGACTGGTTCCCCCGCGCACGCGTCTCGGCCGCAGCGCTCGTGCTGTGGGTGGTCTCGGGCCTCAGTTCGATCGGCACGGGTCTGACCCCCTTGGACCAAGCGTTGGAGGTGCATGTCCTGGTGTCGCTGCCGGTCTTCCTCACCCAGCCTCTGGCACTGCTGCTGTCCGGCCTGGCCCTGCGGGACCGGCCTGGCCTCGCCGGGTCCGCCCTCGCCCTCGGCACCATCTCTCTGGCGGCGACCGTGGCGTTCTTCGCTGTTCCGGCCGGCGGCGCGTTCGGCGGCCTGCTGGAGAGGCTGGCACTGTGGCCCGGATACGTGTGGCTGCTCGGCCTCGGTGTCGTGGTGCTGCGCGATCTGTCCCGCCCTAACCAACGCGCGGGGACCGGAACGAATGAGCGCATCCAGGCCGCGACCTCGAAGTAGCCGGCCTCGTTCATCTTTTCGTGGACGAGGCCGGCCATCAGGAGAAACGGCCCCGGAGCCGCGGACGAGTTGCGTTGCCCGAGCGGAGACCCTCGTCCCCAGGATCAGGCCAGAGTGGCGCTCCGCTGCACGAGGGCACGGACTGCCGACTTGTCCAGCTTGCCGGAACCGTTCCGGGGCACTTCCGCGGTCAGCAGCAGCTGCCGCGGAAGCTTGTACCGGGCCAACCGGTCCGCGGAGACGGCGCGGACGTCATCGAGGGTCAGGGCCACGCCCTCCTTGCAGGCCATGACGGCCACGACCGATTCACCCCACCGCTCGTCGGCCGCACCAACGACGGCAACGTCCAGGACACCGGGGATCTCCATCAGGGCCCGCTCGACCTCCGCCGGGTAGACGTTCTCGCCACCGGTGATGATCATGTCCTTGAGCCGGTCCACGATGAACAGGAAGCCGTCCTCGTCCCGATAGCCGATGTCCCCGGTACGGAACCAGCCACCGGAGAAGGCCGCCGCAGTGGCATCGGGGTTCTGCCAGTACCCTGACGTGACGTTGGGCCCCCTGACCCACATCTCTCCCGTCATTCCCGCCTCGGCCACGTCCTCGTCCGTCAGCGGATCCACGATGCGCACCTCCGTGTACGGCATGGGCATCCCGCAGGAACCGGGCTTGGTGTAGGTCAGTTCCGCAGGCAGGTAGGTGGCGAACGGGGCGGTCTCGGTGAGGCCCCAGGCCTGCTGCACCGGCACGCCTTTCGACGCGTACTGCCTCAACAGCACCGGCGGGACGGGAGCACCGGCGCAGATCAATGCACGCAGGCTGGAGAGGTCGTAGGTCCCGAAGTCGTCGGTGGCGTGCATGGCGGACAGCATGGCAGGCACCAGGAACGCCTGTGAGACCTGGTGGTCCTGGATGTCCTGCAACACCTGCCGAGGGTCAAAGGTGCGCCGGATGATCGTTCTCCCGCCACGGACGAGCACGCGGATGGTCAGGGCGTTCAGCCCACCGATGTGGAACAGGGGAGCCGCCGCCAGGTTGGTGTCCCCCCGCCTGGTGTCCACCACGGAATCCACGTTCACGGAATTCCACCACACGTTGCCATGGGTCAACTGGACGCCCTTGGGCTGTCCAGTCGTTCCGGAGGTGAACATGAGGATCGCCAGGTCGTCGCTGCCGGCGGGGACCGGATCCGGCAGGGGGTGACCGGCCGACTCGGCCACGAAGTGCGTCAGCGCCTGATAGTGGTGACCAGGCTGCGTCGGCGCGGGGGCGGCGTCGTCGTTGTCCACCAGGACCAGGGTGAGTCCCTCGAGGACGTCCGGGGTGTCGGCGAGGAGCCGGTCGATGATGTCCTGGTGAGTCGGCTCGACGACTATGACCGTCGGCGCCGACTGGCGCAGCAGACCCGCCACCTCGGCCGGAGCCAGCCGGAAGTTCAGGGGTTCGAAGACGGCCCCGGTCCACCAGGCGGCGAGCATCGTCTCCATGAAGGTGATGCTGTTCAGCCCTAGGTAGGCAATGCGGTCTCCAGTCTGGACGCCGGCGGAGCACAGGGCGCGCGTGAGCGCTCCAGACTCCTCGGCGAGACGGGCGTAGGTCCATTCCTGGCCCTCGTAGAGGAACGCAGTGTTCCGCGGGAAGAACGTCGCCTGGCGCAGGACTCCGGCCACGGGGTTGATGTCGATCTCAAGACTCACGACTCGTCTCCTCCAGTTGGGTCTCCTCGGATCCCAGGCTAGGTGAGCAAACACAACTATTGAAGATCGCAATTGATATTCGTCACCTATGGCCATCGAGCAAGATAAGGAACCGCGCCCTCATGGGCCAGCGACGGGACATGCGGCGGAAAAATCATGCTTCTTCAGAACCACGATGGGCAGGGTGATCTAGGGCACGTCCAATGGCCGAAGGTGGCTCGGTGATGCGAAAGACCCTGACCACGGGCGCAGGGCCCGCCGGTGCGGGATTCCTCCCCACCCGATGGGTTCGAGTCTTGGCAGGGCCGCCTGCCGGTCACTGAGACCGCTGGTTGACCAACATCCGCCCCGACTGGCGCACTGACACCCGCTTCCTGCCACGAACCCCGAGGGCAAGACCACGAGGTCCCAACGACAGACGATTCTGTCGGTGCCCGGGACGCAGTTAACCTGTGGCCATGGACGTGTTGGCAGGCTGGTCGGAATTCCACGTCGCGATGGCTGGGGCCACGGCCGCCCTCGCAGGCCTGGTGATCGTCGCTGCCAGCGTCAACATCGACAAAGTGATCGCGGCCGGTTCCGTCACCGCTCGCCTGGCCACCTCGATCGCCACTCTCGTGGTGGCCATCGTCGTCTCAGGTGCGGCGCTCATGCCCGCCCTGTCCCTGCAGTGGTTCGGGGCCATCATCGTCGTCGCCACGATCCCCACCGCGGGGTTCCAGTTCCATGCCGCCTCCGCCCTCGCCCACGACGGGCAGGGTCCGTCTCGGGGTCGGTCGTTGCGCGTTGCGATCGGTTTCGTGCCCATCCTGGCGTACCTCGCGGCAGGGCTGCTGTGCCTGGCCGGCCAGCCCTCCGGTGTGGGGGTGAGCGCGGTGGGCACGCTCACCGGCATCGTCGTCGCCATTCTGATGTCATGGATCGCGCTGGTCGAGGTGC
>DATBUG010000121.1:0-5290 GCA_036516315.1 Citricoccus sp. | reverse complement strand
CGGGAGGCCGTCGACCCGGTGTACGCCGCCGATGGCCGGCACGTGTTCTACACGACGTCCCCCGGCGCCGGCATGGGCCAGGACCTGCGCACCGCCATCGCGATGGTCGACGTCGAAGCGGCCGGCCCGCAGCAGCCCGGCACTGTCCGGCTCGTGGCCGGCGGCACGAGTGTGCCGACGGCGTTCTCCGCGCCGTGCGTCTCGCGCAACGGGGAGTGGCTCTACCTCAAGGGCCAGCACCTGGGGGAGTCCGGCCTGGACTTCGTGGCGTCCAACACGGGCGTCTACGCCGTCCCGGCCCCCACGGCCGTGCGGGAGGCCACCTCTGGATGGGACCGCCCCGCCGCCCCGCTGAGTCCCCGGCAGCTCACGGACACCGGGGCCGTGAACTACGCCGGGGGACCCCTGACCCCCTCGGGCCAGGACAACGTCCTCGCCGTGGCCGAGCACCGCGGCCGGCGGACGCTGGTGTGGATGTCCCACCACGGGCACCCGGAGACCCTGGTGGACCTGCACGGCGAGGTCACCGGCGCCTCGGAGGCCGGCGGCACCCTGGCCGTGACCTACACCTGTGCCGACTCCCCGGGCGCCGTGGGCATCCAGCACCGGGGGACCGGGTTGACCGAGCTGTTCGACCCCAACCGGCCCTGGCGCGGGGACCTCCCGGTGGCCGGTGGCCTGGAGCGCGAGTACCGGACCGGGGCAGGGGAGGAGCCGCCCGCGGTGCACGGGTGGGTGTTCCTGCCGGAGGGGCCCGGCCCGCACCCGGTGCTGCTCACCATCCACGGCGGCCCCTACGCCCAGTACACGTGGTCCTGGTTCGACGAGACCCAGGTGCTCGTCCGCGCCGGCTACGCCGTGGTGATGTGCAACCCCCGCGGGTCCAACGGCTACGGCGCGGACCACGGCGCCACCCTGCGCGAGCGCTTCGGCACCGTGGACCGCCAGGACATCCTGGGCTTCCTGGACGGGGCCCTCGCGGAGTTCGGCCCCCAGGGCACCGGTGCACTGGACGCCGGCCGGTTGGGGGTGATGGGTGGCTCCTACGGCGGGTACATGACCGCGTGGATCACCGCCCACGACGACCGCTTCACCGCCGCGATCGTCGAACGCGGATTCCTCGACCCCCTCTCCGCCCTGGGGTCCAGCGACATCGGCTGGTTCTTCACCCCGCAGTACTTCGGCACCGACCCGGAGCACGTGCGCTCGCAGAGCCCGCTGGCGGTCGTGGAGCGGGTGCGCACGCCGACCCTGGTGATCCACTCCGAACAGGACCTGCGCTGCCCGATCGAGCACGCCCAGCGCTACTTCCACGCCCTGTGGGCGGCCGGGGTCGAATCCGAGCTGCTGGTCTTCCCGGGGGAGGACCACGAGCTCTCCCGCACCGGCACCCCCTGGCACCGGCGCCGCAGGTTCGAGCACATCCTGCGCTGGTGGGACCGGCACCTGCCGGTGCGGGCCCACGACAGTGACACGGAAGTTACTCACCAGTAGCATATCGGCATGAGCACCGCCGCCGGAGAGCACCCGTACCCCCTGCTGTTCAGTCCCGTCACCGTCGGGCCGCTCCGGCTGGCCAACCGCGTGGTCATGGGGTCCATGCACCTGGGCCTGGAGGACCGGCACCGTGACGCCCCGCGCCTGGCCGCGTTCTACGCCGAACGTGCCCGCGGGGGAGCGGGGCTCATCATCACCGGAGGCTTCGCCCCGAACCGTACGGGGCGGCTGACACCGGGGGCCGGGACCATGCGCACCGCGGCGGACGTCCGCGCCCACCGGACGGTGACCGGGGCCGTGCACGCGGCCGGCGGACGCATCGCCCTCCAGCTGCTGCACGCCGGGCGGTACGCCTACCACCCGTGGGCGGCGGCGCCTGCACGGACGCGGTCCCCGATCAGCCCGTTCACGGCGCGCCGGCTCTCCGCCCGGTCCGTGGAGCGGACGGTGGCGGACTTCGTCCGCGCCGCGGGCCTGGCACGGCAGGCCGGGTACGACGGCGTGGAGATCATGGGGTCCGAGGGGTACCTGATCAACCAGTTCCTCGCCCCGCGCACCAACCCGCGCACCGACGCCTGGGGCGGCAGCCCCGCCCGACGCCGGCGCCTGGCCACCGAGATCGTGCGCCGCATCCGGGACGCGGCCGGTCCGCAGTTCCTCATCTCGTTCCGGATGTCCATGGCGGACCTGGTGCCCGAGGGCCAGGACCTGGACGAGACCCTCGCCCTGGCCCGCGCGCTCGAGGACGCCGGCGCGGACCTGCTCAACACGGGGATCGGCTGGCACGAGTCCCGGGTGCCGACCATCGTGACCTCGGTACCGCGAGCGGCCTTCACCGGCTTCACCCGGCGCGTGCGGGAGGCGGTCTCCATCCCGGTGGCCGCCTCCAACCGGATCTCCATGCCCGGTACCGCCGAACACGTGCTCGCGGCGGGGGACGCGGACCTGGTGACCATGGCCCGGCCCTTCCTGGCGGACCCGGCGTGGGTGGCGAAGGCCGCCTCCGCCGCCCCGGAGCGCATCAACTCCTGCATCGGCTGCAACCAGGCGTGCCTGGACCACACGTTCCAGAACCGGCCGGCCACCTGCCTGGTCAATCCCCGGGCCGGCCGGGAGACCGATCCGGCGTTCCCGCCGGCACCGCGGACACCACTGCTGCCGGTGGTCCCGCGCACCGGTGACGGGCCCGGGACCGGCCGGCGCATCGCCGTCGTCGGGGCCGGCCCCGCGGGACTGGCCGCCGCCACGGAGGCCGCCACCCGGGGGGTGCGCGTCGACCTGTTCGAGGCGGGGGAGTCCATCGGCGGGCAGTTCCTCCTGGCCCGGCAGATCCCGGGCAAGGAGGAGTTCGCCGAGACGCTGCGGTACTTCCACCAGCGCATCGAGGACACCGGCGTCCGTCTGCGCCTGCGGCACCGGGTCACCGCCGAGGAGTTGCTGGACGGCGGTTATGAGCGCATCGTCCTGGCCACTGGCGTGGAGCCGCGCCGGATCGACCTGCCCGGCGCCGACCGGCCGAACGTGCACGCCTACCCCGACGTGGTCACCGGACGCGTGCGCTGCGGACCCCGGGTGGCCGTCATCGGTGCCGGCGGCATCGGCCACGACGTCGCCACGCTGCTCACCGCGACCGGGGATGAACTCCGCCACCGCGACCCCGCCGGGCCCGGCGTGGGGACCGGGGCAGGCACCACTCTCGAGCCGTGGCAGCGGCGGTGGGGGGTGGATCCGGCGTTCGCCGCGCGTGGCGGGCTCGCCGAGGCCCGTCCCGGGGCCGCGCCGCGGCAGGTGTACCTCGTCCAGCGCAAGAGCACCAAGCTCGGCGCCGGGCTGGGCACGACCACCGGGTGGGTGCACCGCGCCGGATTGCGGGCGCGGGGAGTGGAGGGGATCACCGGGGCCCGGTACGTGCGCATCGACGACGCCGGACTCCACCTGGACCTCGACGGCGGCCGGCGCGTGCTGGAGGTGGACGACGTGGTGGTCTGTGCCGGACAGGTCTCCCGGCGCGAGCTGTACGGCCCCCTCACCGCGGCCGGGGCCGTCGTGGACCTGATCGGCGGGGCCGACGTGGCCGCCGAGCTCGACGCACGGCGGGCCATCGAGCACGCCACGCGGCTGGCCGCCGTCCTGTAGACCCTGCAGGGTGAGCCGTAGACTGGCGCGCATGGCTACCGTCTACCAAGCAACCCTGGTGCCCTCGAAGAGGGAACTGGTGGAGTCCTGGCTCGCCCAGCAACCCTGGTCCGGGGAGGGTGAGCTCGAGAAGGTCGGCGCCTACCGCTTCGACGACCCCGACGGCGAGGTCGGGATCGAGGCCCATTTGGTGCGTCGCGCCGGTAGCGAGAGCGTGCTGCACGTGCCGCTGAGCTACCGTGGCGCCCCCCTCGAGGGCGCCGAGCCCTACCTGGTGGGCACCGTGGAGCACTCCGTCCTGGGGCAGCGCTGGGTGTACGACGCCATGGCGGACCCGGTGGCCACCGCCTGCTTCATGCGGGCCCTCGAGGGGGAGCAGCAGCAGGCCGAGGTGCACCTGTACGCCGAGGACGGGCAGTACATCGGCCACGAGCCCTCCGAGGTGTCCGTGACGGTGCTCGGCACCCTGCCCGAGACGCCGGGCCGGCTCCAGGTGCACCGCGTGGTGGTGCACCCGGAGGACGAGGGGTTCGAGGACCTCGCCGGCCGGCGCCGCCTCACCGCCACCTGGCCCGGGGGCCACGGGGTGATCTTCTCGCTGTACACGGAGGACTGAGTCCCCTTAGAGGACGGTGAAGCCCTCCGGCAGGGTGCCGCGGCCGGTGATGGCCATGACCAGGTCCACGGCCTGGCCGTTCTGGACGGCCAGCTCGGCCGCCAGGCGGATCACCTCGGGCCACGCGACGTCGAGCAGCGCGGGCACTTCCTGGCCGGTCGCGCGGGCCAGGTCCGCGGTGTGCACCGCGAGCTCGAAGGTGCGCGTGGGCAGGTATCCCGCCAGGGTCATGGTGCCCACGGGCGTGCGCAGCCGGGCCTCGTCCGGGGTGCGGTCCACCACGGCCAGGGCGAGCACCCGGTCCCGTTCGATCGTCCGCGCCGGTTCGTCGCCCAGCGCCTGGCCGGCCAGCCGGCCGCGCTCGGCCACGCCCTCGTCGTCGTGGCGCCCGTAGAAGGCCCGGTAGTAGGCCACGGGCCCGTCCACGAACGGCGCCCCGGGTTCGGTGCCCGCCTCGAGGTAGGCGGTGACGTTGACGATGGCCCGGTTGACGTGTCCGGCCAGGTCCCGCACGGTCCACTCACCGAGACCGGGTGCCTCCCAGTCGGTGATGTTCGCGCACACCTGGGCGAGCGCGGTGGAGGCGGCCCGGTAGGCCTCCACGTGCGGGCGGGGCGGGGGACCGGCCTGCTGGGCGGGGGCCGGATCGGTCGTCTGGTCGAAGCTGCTCGCGGTGTCCGTCTCCATGCCCACAGCGTGGCATGAGCCACCGCGGGATGCCAGGGCCGGTCCGGAACCCCGGTCGCCCTCGCACCGGGCCACCCTGCGCTTACCCTGGTGCCATGGCGTCCCGCATCCACCCCGATGATCTGGTCCGGTCGCGCAGGACCGGCCCTACGCTGAAACCCATGAGAACGACCATCCACTCCAGGGTCCTGCCACCCGACGTCGGCCCGGCCGGGAACCTCGAGCGCGTCCAGGAGGCAGCATGAACTCCACGGCACCCTCCGAGGTGACGTCCCCCGCCCCCGTGCACCCGGCGGACCGCCACGACGCCATCAGGGTGCACGGGGCCCGGCAGAACAACCTCAAGGACGTCTC
>DATBUG010000120.1:0-3887 GCA_036516315.1 Citricoccus sp. | reverse complement strand
GGCCACGAGCTCACCTCCGCCACCACGGCCGAGTCCCACGGTCCGGTCGACGTGGTCTTCCCGCTGCTGCACGGCCCGTTCGGCGAGGACGGCACGTTGCAGGGCCTGCTCGAGATGGCGAACGTGCCCTACGTGGGCCCGGGCGTGCTGGCCTCCGCGGTGGGCATGGACAAGCACTTCATGAAGATCGCCTTCCGTGCCGCCGGCCTCGCGGTCGGTCCCTGGGAGACCATCACGGACCGGCAGTGGCGCACGGACCCAGACGGGGCCCTGGACCGCGCCGAGGCCCTGGGGTACCCCCTGTTCGTCAAGCCCGCCCGCGCCGGATCCTCGATGGGCATCAGCCGGGTCACCGACCGCGAGGGCCTGCGGACCGCCGTCGGCGTGGCGCGGGAACTGGACCCCAAGGTCGTCATCGAGGCCGGCATCGCCGGACGCGAGATCGAGTGCGCCGTGCTGGACGGGCACGGCACCGAGCCCCCGCGCGCCTCGCTGCCCGGGGAGATCGTCGTGCACGACGGTGCCCAGCAGCACGAGTTCTACGACTTCCAGGCCAAGTACCAGGACGACACGGCCGCGGACCTGTCCTGTCCCGCCGACCTGCCCGGGCACGCCATCGCCGAGGTCCAGGACCTGGCGGTGCGCGCCTTCGAGGCCGTCGACGCCGAGGGGCTGTCCCGCGTGGACTTCTTCTACACCCCGGACGGCGGGTTCGTGATCAACGAGATCAACACCATGCCCGGATTCACCCCCATCAGCATGTACCCGGCCATGTGGGAGCGCTCCGGGCTGGCCTACTCCGAGCTGATCGACGAGCTGATCTCGCTGGCGATGGAGCGCGGCACCGGGCTGCACTGAGCCGGGACCGCACGCCGCCCGCTCAGCCGCTCACTCAGCCGTCCGCACCCGCGGTCGGCGGGATGGTCTCCCCGGGCGTGGAGGTGCAGCCGCCGGTGGCCGGGATCCGGGACACCGCGGCGGCCAGGTCGACCATGACCGAGCTCGAGGCGGCCCGCGTGTCGTCGAACAACACCTCGACGGCCGGCGTGCGGCCATAGGTGGTCAGGGTCCAGTGGTCGCCGTCGTCGCGGGTGATCCAGTCCACCCCGTTGGCACTGACGCAGTGCTCGGTGGTGGGTCCCGGCGTGGGCACCCCGCACCGCAGCACGACGGCGGAGGGGTCACCCCAGGCCGCCGTCGCCTGGCTGTCCGTCTCCCGCCGGTCCAGGCCGGCCACGGTGTCCGGGAGCGCGACCATGGCCTCCGCGCACACGGGGTGGGTGGCCTCCGGAGCGGGCTCGACGTCGGCCACCGGGCCCCCGCAGCCGGTCACGAGCAGCGCCGTGCCGAGCACCGCAATCCCCGGCGCCGTTCTGGCGGCCCGGAGGCGCCCGGCGGGACGGCGCGGTCCCGGGCGGACGGACGGAAGAGCGGACGCCGGGTGGAGGACGGGGGCAGCGGCAACGGCACCGTGGTGAGGCATCCGCCCAGCCTACGACGGCGTGCCCCGCCCGTGAGGTACCACCGTGACGTACCATGGTCGGAGCGCGACGGAAGAGGGGGTCGTCCCGTGCGGGTCCCCGCGCGCGCTGTTCACCGGTATACCGACCCAGCCCGATTCGCGGAGGACGCTCGTGTCTCACCCTGTGCCCCCTGGCTCCGAGGTGTCACGATCCCACCACGCCGGAGCCGGCGAGGACGCCGGACGCAGGCCGGTACCGGCCCCGCCCGCGGGAGCCCACGGTCGGCCGCCCGGGCTGATGAACAGGCGATCATGACCCGGGGCCCGGCACGGTGCCGGGCTGCGATGGCGTCGAACCGAACCGGTCAGCGACCGGGACCAACCAGAAAGGATCGCGACTTGGACCTGCGCGACTACATCCGGATCCTGCGGAACAATTGGCTGTCGATCCTGCTGATCACGCTGCTCGGCGTTGCCGTCGCGGCCGGCGCCACCGCGCTGACGAAGCCGACCTACACCGCACGGACGCAGATCTTCGTCGCCGTGAACTCCGGAGAGACCGCCACGGACATCCTGCAGGGTTCCAGCTTCTCGGAGAAGCGCGTCACGTCCTACGTCACCCTGGCCACGAGTCCCCGCGTGCTGCAGCCCGTGATCGACGAGCTCGGACTGGACCTGACCGTGGGACAGCTGGCCGACAGTGTGGAGGCCACCGCCCCGCCGCAGACGGTGCTGATCAACCTCTCCGCGAGCGACGACGACCCGGCGCAGTCGGCGCGGATCGCCAACGCGGTCGCCGAGTCCCTGATCTCCACCGTGTACGCCGTCGAGGACCCCGAGGGCGGGGGAGACCCGCTGGTGGACCTGTCCGTCGTGGAGAGCGCCTCCGTTCCGCTGGCCCCGTCGAGCCCGCGGGTGGCCCTGAACCTGGTGCTCGGCTTCGTCGTGGGCGCCGCCTTGGGCGTGGCGTTCGCCCTGCTGCGCAGCCTGCTGGACTCCCGGATCCGTAATCGCGAGGACGTCGAGCGGATCACCGACGCCCCGGTGCTCGGGGCCTTCGCCGATCACAAGGACGCCGAGGACGAGCCGATCATCTCCCTCGACGACCAGTTCGACCCGCGGGCGGAGAACTACCGCCAGCTGCGCACCCACTTGAAGTTCACCAACGTGGACGGCGGCACCCAGTCCGTCGTGGTGACCTCCGCGATCCCGGGCGAGGGCAAGACGACCACCGCGTGCAACCTCGGCATCATGCTGGCGGAGTCCGGCAGCCGCGTGCTCGTCATCGACGCGGACCTGCGCCGTCCCCGGGTGGCCAGGACGCTCGGCCTCGAGGGCGCCGTCGGGCTCTCCACCGTGCTCTCGGGCCAGATCGCGCTCGAGGACGCCGTCCAGACCTGGGGCCCGGACGGCGAGCTGGACGTGCTGGTCTCCGGGGAGATCCCGCCCAACCCCTCGGAGCTGCTCGGCTCGGACTCCATGCGCCGGCTGATGCACCAGCTCGAGGGCCGCTACGACGTGGTGCTGCTCGACGCCCCGCCGCTGCAGCCGGTTACCGACCCGACGGTCCTGGCGGCCATGGCCTCCGGCGTCATGCTGGTCAACCGCGTGGACGGCTTCGTGCACCGCGAGCAGCTGCAGGGGGCCCTGGACAGCCTGGCGTCCGTGGACGCCCGCCTGCTGGGCCTGGTCCTGACCCGCGTGCCGAACAAGCGCGGCACCTACTACGCCTACCAGTACGCCTACCAGTCGGACCTTGCCGAGGCCGGCGCGGACCAGCCCGACCCGGGGACGCGGCGCGGCCGGAAGGCGCTGGCGGGCACGCGGTCCCGGTGAGGCTCCGCGCATGACCGAGGAGCTGCAGTCACCGCGGCCCACCTCGCGGGTCCACCAGTGGCTCACCCTGTCGGAGACCGCGCTGGGCAACGCCTCGGACCGGATGGACGCCATCAACATCTTCCCGGTCCCGGACGGTGATACCGGGACGAACCTCTACGGCACGGTCCGGGCTGCCCGGGCGGCCCTCGAGGACGCGCCCACGGAGGACTTGGGACAGGCACTGGCGATCGCCGGCCGAGCCGCCCTGGACCAGGCACGGGGGAACTCCGGCACCCTGCTGGCCGTCATGCTCATCGGCATGTCCGATCCGCTCGCCGGCCACGAGCGGCTCACCGCGCCCACCCTCGCGGTGGCGCTGGACCGGGCCCGGGCCAGCGCGTGGGCGGCGCTATCCGATCCGCAGGAAGGGACCATGCTGACGGTCCTGGCCGCCGCGTCCCGGGCCGCCTCCGAGTACGTCTCCGGCCAGCAGGCCCTGCCCGAGGACCAGCTGCGGGGCCGCAAGGAACTCGGCAACGCCCTGGACGCGGTGGTGGAGGCCGCCTGGCAGGCCGTGGTCCAGACCGAGGGCCAGCTGCCGGCCCTG